>DASZLH010000053.1:0-5614 GCA_035552495.1 Kapaibacterium sp. (SeqCode)
CGATGACGACCTGAAAAATCAGATCATCAATATCTATACGGCTAAATACGGTACCAAGCAGCTTAAAAATTTCGACATCGAAAATGTGTATCTGTTTGTAGCGCCATCCGGTATGGACCAATCGGGAAGTCCTCGATTCGAGCCATTCCATGTTCTTTTCATGGGTAAGCATGTGAATGTCGACACCAGCGGTGGAGGAGAGAGTAATTTATTTTTCGGCGGTGGCGCGAAAAAAAATAATAACCAAACGGTTCCGGTTGCCTTCAAAGGTAAAGATGTCATTATTCTGATGCGCCAGCAACCGGGCCTTGACGATCAGATTAACGCCGTTCAAGGCGAAAGTGTAGAACTTCCCGGCGATATTCTTCCGCGCGGCGTGCAGCTTGTGAAGAATTCCGACGAGCGGTATATTTTCCATGAAATGTTCACTGGGTTTTATTCGAAGACCGCGATCATCAATGAGCAGGACCGCGCGCTGGGCTTGCCGACACTGGACGAGCAAGTAGTCGTCGATACCACACAGTTGCAGATTCCGGTCGAGCCGGATGAAAATACGGCGTTGCTCTCGGACGAAGCGCTTAATTCGCGTGCGTTCCGATTTGAAAAGACCGCCGATATTTCTATCGATCATCTCGGGGTCAATCTTTCGCGTACCAATCAGCTTGAAGTTCAACTGGGCAATCCGGAAGTAGGGCTTCCATTCTGGTCGAGCGGTGAAGGGTTGCTCGATCTTAACATGAGAAATCAGATCGGCAGCGAGAGCGATTTCAAAATTGGCGTCAATTTCCCTCTCAATCTTGGTCGTCAAGACGATCTCGTTTTCAATGCTCGCAGGCTTTCAGGCTTTTGGGGCGGTACAGTCAGCGCATATTTTGCCGGCATCGATTTTTTCAGTGCCTTCAATATGCCGATTGCATTCGATTTTACTTTCCTGCCATCGGGCGGATATAATTCGAGCATTATCTATAGCGGAATCCCCGGTTCAGTCCCGAACGGAGCCGGCGTAAGCACGCAAGTCCCCGGTAGCGAGACATTTTTCCGCACGTCGTTCATCGGGCAATTATATATCCCGATTATTTTGCAGCTCGATCCAGCGAATTTTGTACAGCTTTCCGCTGGCGTCGGAATCCAGACGGTGAAGTTGAGCTTTATTCCCGGAAGTGACACCGAAGCTGTTCGGTACGGTTATAGCGCCGGCCAGTCGGGCAAAAGTCAGGATCTGCTTTATTACGGCGCTACTAATGCCTCGACCCCGTTTACACCGCACGTTGCGATTCAATACGTGAACCATCGCGCCAATAAATTCGGGTTGAACTTCCAGTACGACCATCTCTTTACGTTCGGTGCATGGCTCGAACTCATTCCGGACCATCTGCGTATCGAGGGCAGTTATACCGCGCCGCTCGTTCGCGATGCGAAGCCGTACGAACCACCATACTTCTTCGAGATCACTCCGCACCTCTATTTTTAGTACCCAGAGGCTACACATTAACCAACCATTCTCGTATACGACAGACATGATTGCACGTTATAAGACTTTACTTCTGGGATTTGCCTTCGGGGTTATGATGGCTGCGCTGGCAGCAGTCGGGCTGGAAGCGCCGGCCTACGCGCAGCAGACCGGGCAGCAGACTGTGGTGCCCGCGCAGATGAATTCCGCGGATTCGCTCCGAGTAGCGCGCGCGGAGAACGAAGCGCTGACGCGAATACTTAGTTCGATCGAGTCGATCGACACCGCGCGGCAAAACGAACTCATTCAGTGGATCATTACCGACCGTTCGATTCGCTCCCGAGTGATCAGTGCACTGAGAAAAAGCGGTTACCGGATCGCTCCGAATTCTATTGCAGAACTGACGGTCACGCAAAAACCACCAACACCCGACGATCAGGATATGGGTTTGTTGCGCGTCGTCATCGAGTCGATCGGACTTTATGGCGAGCCAACAATACGGCGCGTGCTCGGTCCCGATCTGTATGACCGGATTCAGTCGCGTCAGGGCTATGAATTCACACTTGTTTCGACCGAGCCGGCGCAGCAGAAAATCCAATTTGTACAGATGGACGCTTCGCTCTTCGGAGGCGATATTATTTTCAAATCTGGTTTTGGATTTGGAATTAACGTGGGCGACGACTACATTGGTTATCCGTTCTGGCTACCGGGTACGATCGGGACCTATGGCCTGATTCGTCGGGGCACGACGGATTTCCGTATCGGTATCGAGTGGCCGCTCGGTCAATCGGGCACAGCGCCATTTGTCCTTTCCCAGGGGCTTCAACTTCGCGAGCGTAAACTAACAGGTGCGATGGCATTTTCTGCGGAGATTAAACAAGAGCTCAATCTGCTTTCGGAGCAATCCGGCAAGATCCATTTCGGTCTCGAATTCCGCAATGCATTCACGCCGTCGTTCAATAACATGCCGGCCTTTGCCGGGCTGCCGCAGTATCGGACAAATCATTTTGTCAATGGCCGGCCAGCCGGCTCAACCGACAGCTTGTATTACCTTGGATTATCTGCGCACGCATACGCTTCCTATAGCTTGCCGAATAGTGTGCTACAAGGGGCGTATGTCCAACTTGGTGCCGGAATGCATTCGATTCAGCCGATGAGCGTCGGAGATGATCCAACCGATCCGACGAATACAAACCTCGTACTCTACGATCGAATGAGCTTCTTCGATCCATTTGTCAAACTTGGATATATCCATGCGGGTGAATCGGGGGATGACTACGGTATCAGCGTGCAATATTCCAACACGCTGCTGACCGACGGATGGGTCAAGCTGTTTCCGTGGCTCCAACTCGAAGCGAAATATGCTGCGGTCGTCTTCCGCGATCCGCAAAAGTGGGAGTGGAAAGATTATGTGATCGTTTCGCCGAAGTTGACGCTTAATTTCTAACAGAGAATGAGTAACGAGTGATGAGTAACGAGCAATAAGTGTTATTATTGCTCGTTACTCATCGCTCGTTATAATACTATGCGTACCATTCGTTTTATTGCTCTTGCTTCTTTCCTTATCTCGATCGCTTCCTCCTCGTTTGCCCAGACGGGAAAAGTCATCGAAAAGCGCCGCAGCGTCAAAACTCGCGGAATGAACGTGGCTCTTCAGTCCAACAAAGGAGATGCAATATTCACGATTCAAAATGTCGATATTACCCATTTCCCTGAAATGGGTGTAATATTTTCGGCGGTCAACGATCAAAATCAATTCATTCGGACACTGCGAAAAGAAGATATTACGATCGCGGAGAACGGTCAGTCGCGTCCGATTCTTTCGCTCGATCTCGTCGGCGGTGAGAACCGCGTGCCGATCGACATCGTCTTTGTCATCGATCAGACAGCCTCCATGGGTGATATGATCGGAACGGTGAAAGAAAATGTCGATCGATTTGTCGAACAACTTCGCAAACATGGATTCGATTACCGGCTGGGTCTTGTCCGCTTTAGCGATGTTATCGAATGGCAAAGCCCCACGCTGACCGACGACGTTGGCGAATTCGAGAAATGGGTCGGCGATATTCAAACGGTCGGCGGCGGGGATCCGAAGGAAAATGCACTCGAAGGACTCCATGCTATCGAGCCGATGCCGTTGCGGCCTATCGCGCTGCGCCTCGCCGTACTCATCACGGATGCCCAATGCCACCAGCAGGGCGAACATGGCGATGGCACTACCGACTTCACTATGCAGTCCATGGGCGATTGGCTCTACGAGCGCGAACTTCGCCTCATTACCGTTACTCCCCCCGAGTATCCCGAATATCATACCATGGCCCAACTGACCGAAGGGGCCAGTTTCGATTTGGGTTCGTCCTTTAGCGGTGTTATAGGCAATCTCGTTGATAATATCACGAGTCTGTATTCCCTTCGATATCTGTCGCAATCGACGCTCGCTCCCGATTCCGTCCGCATCGATTTACTTCGAGCGGAAGACCATGCACTACTCGCCAGAAGGAAATTACTGGCTGTCGAACCAGGACGACGCTTTGTCTTTGAAGATCTCCAGTTCGAACCGAGCCAGGCCATGCTTGTTAACGAGTTTATTCCGGAGCTCGAACGCGTCGTCCGGCTTATGCACGTGCGCCCAGCCATGCGAATTCGAATTGAAGGACATGCCGATTCCACCGGCTCACCGGAGTTAAATATGAAGCTCTCCGAAGAACGCGCTATTGCGGTCAAGCGATATCTCATGCAGTCCGGTATCGCGCCGGACCGCATGGAAACAGTCTGGTTTGGATCGTCCCGGCCCATTACGACCAATGCTACCGAAGAAGGCCGCCGAACGAACCGAAGGATCGAGTTTGTCATTCTTGCTAAATAACTCGTGCCATGCGGCATCTCCGTAATGCTTCCATCACTCCGACGATGATCGAGAATGCCTACTTCAACGGCTTTTTCCCGATGGCCGATGAACGCGGCGAGATCGGCTTTTACGCATTCGAGCCGCGTGGCATTATTCCGCTCGACGATCGCTTCACCGTCCGCCGCTCTCTTCGACAGATCCTGAACAAGCAGCAGTACACCATTACGTTCGATCGCGCCCCGCGAGATGTGCTCTCCGCATGCTCCCGCAAGAATCAAGTACCGGCTTACGAACTTTGGCTCAGTGAAGACCTCATCGAGCAATTCATGAGGCTCTTCGAGCAAGGCAGAGCACATACAGTAGAAGTATGGGAGCCACACACGGGACGCCTCGTCGGGGGACTATACGGACTTGCATTCGGTGGCGTATTTAGCGGTGAGTCGATGTTTTCCCGAGCACCATTCGCTTCGCAGATCGCGCTCGTGAACCTGGTCGAGCGTTTGCGAACGCAGGGCTTTGTACTCCTCGACGCCCAGATGGTAAGCGAGCACCTGAAGCAATTCGGACTCTACGAATGCCCCCAGGCCGAGTACCTGAAGCAATTCCACAAAGCGGCTGCGCTTCCAGTGAAGTTTTAGCTTCCTGTGAAGTTTTAGCTCCCAGTGAAGTTTTAAGGTGAGGGCTCTCTTTAGAATAAAAGGGCTTCCATAAGAACGAAGAGTATTCCCTGTGAATGAAATGCCTAAAGGAGTTGATGTTGGTGTTGGCCCAAAGTTCATGAACACCCCAATTCTCCGGTGAGATAGAAAATTCGAGTGTTGGCGATGAGAATAGTATTAGCCGAAAGGGAAACCATTCGGGCAAAGCAAACCATTCGTTTTAATGGATTTTGGCATTTCACACATTACAACACCAAAATCATCAAAAGAGTTCCATTAAAATCAATATTTTTTTAAGATTTTTCCCTCAACCCGACCTAAGTCCCTTATTTTTCAATAACTTACGGGTTTTGGAAATTTGGGGGAAGGCTAATTGCGGCAGCGAAAGTTTCTACCAGAGAACAATGTCTACCTCCTTTGATGGACTTGATAAATCACTAAAAAGCAAAGTTTGTGAAAATTTAGGTTTAGAAGATGCGATCTTTCGAATCTTCTTTTTTGGGAAAATTTCTTTAAGTATTTTTAGAGTCAAATCTCTAGTAAATTTTCGGAAATCAGTTCGGACATAAATTATAGAATTTCTAGATAAAAGTGGGATTGAACGTATGAACACAGACCGTAATAGCTTTTCATACTTATCCTTGTTGTTAAATCTGC
>DASZLH010000054.1:0-5864 GCA_035552495.1 Kapaibacterium sp. (SeqCode)
CTTCTCGTGATGGTGGGGCCATGGAAGTATTCGATACCGAAATGGTCCGGCAAAAATACGGGCTCGATCCGAAACAGATCATCGATTATCTCGCGCTCGTTGGTGACAGCAGCGATAATATTCCGGGCGTTCGCGGTATCGGCGAAAAAACGGCCACTCCCCTGCTCCAAAAATTCGGATCGCTCGCAGGTTTGTACGAACATCTCGAGGATGTCGATAAAAAAGGCATTCGTGAAAAGCTTATTAACGAACGCGAGAACGCGTTTCTTTCTTACGAACTCGCGACGATCGATTGTCATGTCCAGTTGCCGATTGGGATCGATCAATTGCAATATGGTGTGCTGCCCGATTACGACCGTTTGGAGTCGCTGATACTGGATCTCGGCTTCAAATCGCTTGCGGCGCGGCTCCATAAAGAAAAAGAAGCGGCGCTAAAATCGGAATCGTCCGAAGCACTGGAAGAGGTCCTTTCGCCCGAGACAAAAACAGTGAAAGAAGTTTCAATTGAGGACGAACTCGAATCGTTTAATTTTTCGATCGGAGCGCCCAGCGAAGAGCAGGACATTCACACCGCCCCGCACGCATACGTAATGGTGAAGACCATCGATGGTGTCCGCGAACTTGCAACGCTACTCGGCTCTGTAAAGGAATTTTGTATCGACACCGAAACGACTGGCCAGGACGCTAACAGTGCGGAGATCATCGGCATTAGTTTTTCGGTCCGGCCTGCCGAAGCGTTCTATATTCCCATCCGATTGCATAACGTCGATCTCGAAGATACGGGAGGGTTGCTCTTTCATGAGGGACAACCGGAATCGGTCGCATCCGATAATGCCATGACGATGGGACTTGAAATTACCGATGTGCTGGATGTCTTGCGCTCCGTACTCGAAAATGAACGTATCGGAAAGATCGGGCAGAATATCAAGTACGATGCGCTCCTCTTGCAGCACTACGGCGTCTGCATGCAGCCACTGGTATTCGATACGATGATCGCGGCGTATATCTATCGTTTCGATGGCGCGCATTCGATGGACGCGCTTGCGCTCGAACATTTGAAATACCGCCCGGTGCCGCTTACCGATGTGGTCGGCACGCTCCGCGATACGACGGCACGCCGCTCCATGGCGCTCGCTTCGACGGCAAAGATGTCCGAATATGGCGCCGAAGATGCGGATATTACGCTGCGGCTCAAACATGTATTGAAGCCGAGACTCGCAGAAGACAATTTGCTAAAGCTTTGCGAAGATGTTGAATTTCCGCTTATCGAAGTGCTCCGCACGATGGAATATCACGGCGTAAAGATCGATAGCGAACTCCTGGCGCTGGCCTCCAAAGAAATGGAGCGCGAAGCCGATAATTTGTGCCACAAAATTTATGAGTATGCCGGCGGCCCGTTCAATATCGACTCCCCGAAGCAGTTGCAGGATATTCTCTTCGTTAAGCTCGGACTAAAATCGGGTCGCAAAACAAAGACCGGCCTTTCGACGAACGCTGCCGTTCTCGAAGATCTCCGCCACGAGCATCCGATCGCCGAATGCCTGCTCGCGTACCGGCAGTATCAGAAGTTACGCGGGACCTACGTCGATGCATTGCCAAAGCTCGTCAACCCTAAAACGGGAATGGTCCATACTAACTATAATCAAGCGGTCGTTGCGACGGGACGCATTTCTTCGACTGATCCGAATTTACAGAATATCCCGATCCGCACCGAGATGGGCCGCGATATTCGCAAGGCGTTTGTTTCGCGATTCCCAAATGGACAAATTCTTTCTGCCGATTATTCGCAGATCGAACTCCGCATCATGGCGCACATCACACGCGATGCTGCGCTCGTCGAAGCATTTGCCAACCATGAGGATATTCATACGCGTACCGCGGCCGGGGTTTTCGGCGTCCCGCTCGAAGGAGTGAATCGAGAAATGCGGCGTAAAGCAAAAGAAGTAAACTACGGCATTATGTATGGCATCGGAGCGTATGGGCTTGCGCGACGGCTTGGGATTCCGCAAAAGGAAGGCTCGGAAATCATTCAGCGATATTTCGCGGCATTTCCGACCATTAAAAAATATATGGATGACACCGTGATCTTCGCCAGAAAGAACGGTTATGTCGAAACGCTACTTGGCCGCCGCCGGTACATGCGCAATATCGGCGCGGCAAATCAGGCTGTTCGTTCTGCGGATGAGCGGGCTGCGATCAACGCTCCAATCCAGGGCACTGCCGCCGAGCTTATTAAGATCGCTATGATCAATATTCATCGCGAAATTATTAAGCGCAAACTGCGCTCGATCATGATCATGCAGGTGCATGACGAATTGGTTTTCGATGTGGTACCAGAGGAAGCAGACGAAATGATGGCACTCGTTACCGAGCTTATGTCGAACGCGATGCCCATGGCTGTGCCCATCGAAGCCGATGCGGGTATTGGCCGGACGTGGTTCGAAGCGCATTAATGGCAGGTTACATCTCTCATTACAATTCCATTCGTATTTTTGCATAGGTTCGATCCTTAATACTACGACAGACTACACTCATGAGCATTGATTCCAAAATACTAAAAGCACCCGCGCGCGGCGAGAAAATTCGCATGACCTCGAATGGCCTCGAAGTGCCGAACGAGCCGGTCATTCCATTCATCGAAGGCGACGGCACGGGCCCCGATATTTGGCGCGCCAGCGTCCGTGTTTTCGATGCTGCCGTCGAAAAAGCCTATGGTGGCAAGCGAAAGATCGCATGGTATGAAGTCTTTGCCGGCGAAAAAGCGAATGCTGTATATGGCGAAAATACCTGGCTGCCAAACGAAACGCTCGATGCTGCCCGTGAGTATCTCATCGGTATTAAAGGCCCGCTCACGACACCCATTGGAGGAGGGATTACCTCGCTCAATGTCGCGCTGCGCCAGCAGCTCGACCTCTATGTTTGCCTGCGTCCGGTACGCTGGTTTACTGGCGTGCCCTCCCCTGTCAAACGGCCAGAGCTTGTCGATATGGTGATCTTTCGCGAAAACACCGAGGACATTTATGCCGGTATCGAGTGGGCGGCAGGGACGGATGAAGCGAATAAAATACTCGGCTTTATCGAGAAAGAATTTCCGAAAGCATTCGCAAAAATCCGGTTTGGGACGGAGAAGAAAGTTAAAGATTGGGCTGGACAGGCTCATGTTCCGGAGCATGAAAATCCACCGCATGTCGGGATCGGAATAAAGCCGGTGAGCATGGAAGGCTCCGAGCGACTTATCGCTGCTGCGATCGAATATGCACTGAAGCACAAACGTAAATCGGTGACGATCGTACATAAAGGCAATATCATGAAATTCACCGAAGGCGCTTTCCGTGATTGGGGATACCGTGTAGCCAAAGAACGCTTCGGGGACAAAGTATTTACCTGGGCCGAATGGGAAGCGCAAAAAACGGCTTTCGGCGAACAGCAGGCCAACGAGCTGCAAAAGAAATCTCTTGCAGAAGGCAAACTGCTTATTAAAGACGCCATTGCGGACATTACGCTCCAGCAAGTACTCACTCGTCCGGAAGATTTCGATGTGATCGCTACGCTCAATCTCAATGGAGATTATCTTTCGGACGCGCTTGCTGCGCAGGTGGGCGGCATCGGTATCGCGCCGGGAGCGAATATTAACTACGTAACCGGCGCTGCGATTTTCGAAGCCACACACGGCACGGCGCCAAAGTACGCCAATCTCGATAAAGTCAATCCCGGCTCGGTCATTCTTTCGGGAGAAATGATGCTCCGCTACATGGGCTGGGGCGAAGCCGCAGACCTCATCATTCACGGCCTCGAGCGCGCGATCAAGTCGAAGCGCGTCACCTATGACTTCGCTCGCCAAATGGAAGGCGCACACGAAGTGAAGACCAGCGAATTCGCGGACGAAATCATTAAACAGATGTAAAAATACTCACTCCGGCTTCTTACCATCCCACTCAATGTCAGGCACCGAAGCAAGCTGGTTCGCTCGTCGGGCGAGGACGAAGAGCAGATCGGAGAGACGGTTCAGATAGATAATGTCCGACGAGCCAATCTCCTGCTCGCGCGCAAGATGGACGAGCAGCCGTTCGGCTCTGCGACAGACGGTTCGAGCATGGTGTAAGTGGGCCGCGAGTCTCGATCCTCCAGGCAAAATAAACCGCTTGAGCGGCGGAAGTTTGGCCTCGTGCTCATCGATTGCCTGTTCGAGCATTTTCACATCGGTTTCGTCGATACGAGGAATCGAATAGTTGGAGCGCGCATCGAGTGGTGTCGCAAGATCGGCGCCCATCACGAACAAACTTTGCTCAATATGCTGCAAGAGTTCATTCAGCCATTGTGCAGAAGATTCCGCTGCCGCCAATCCGATGGTGCTGTTCAACTCATCGACGGTCCCGTATGCTTCGATCCGAGCAGAGTCCTTCGGCACACGTCCGCCGCCGAAGAGTCCCGTCGTGCCATCGTCCCCTGTCTTCGTATAGATTTTCATTCTGGCATCGAGAACTATCCTTCGACATCCATCGAATCGTGGAGCAGCTTTTTTACAGCTTCGACTTTCCGGCGCAGTGTTGTTATTTCACTCGGCGAGATTGCTTTCGAACCTGGTTTCTGGTAATAAATATCGAGCGCGTTTAGCTCGATGAGCATATCGGTCAGGATGGTAAGGGCGGTCCGGAGATTTCCCTTCTTGGGTCCGGCCTTAAAAATTTCTTCTTCGAGAAGGTCGTGATATTCCTGCATTCAGAATTCTCTTAGCAATGGAGTATTGCCGATTATTGCATTTGCATAACAAAAATGGAAGCATACATACCGTAACGGCGTTCGAGGGCGCGCTGGCGTCGGCGAAACGATTCCATCTGTACGATTGGCGCCCGGTTTATTTCCCGACGCTCGACTTGCGACATTGCATAGACGGCCGGAGCCACGGAGATGAGAAAGAAAAATAAGGCGAGTTCAGCCAGCTTTTTCCGCGCGTTCGATATGAAGTCCGCTTCGTTCGATCTCATGAACGGGCAGAACACCTTCGCGCAATATAACAATCCGATTCTCGTTTTCCACGCGCGCGATCGTCGAAAGAATACCGGACGGCGGCTGCTCGGCTTCGATCGTGTAATCGACTTGCTCGATGAGTTGCGGAGGAATATCCGCAAGCGAGATTGGCATCACATCACCCTGCTCTCGGTCTGGAAAAAGCGTATTCGTATAGCTTGCGCTGATGCTGGTGAGCGGCTCGGCGACGCGCTCGGTGAGGATGCGCGTGAGCTCCGTCGTGGCAAGGCGAACGCCAAGCGTTGAACCGCCGCCACGCGGTTCCGAAGCGACGAACGACTGCGAATCGAGCAGCAGCGTCAAGCCGCGATGACCGAACCGAGAAAGCAGATCAACTTCGAGATCGAACCGAATAACCGTGAAGGCTTCCGCCTGCCGCACATCGAATACGATCGAGAGCAGCGCGTTGCTGCTCTCTCGGTTCTTTAATTCGAAGATGGTTTCGGTGGCGCGTTTTGCACTGAGCGCGCCGCCGATGCTGTAGATCGTTTCTGTCGGATAAATAATCACGCCGCCCTTTCGAACGCACTCGAGAAGGCTCCTCATACGGACCTCATCGCGTAAGAGGGTGCGTTCGTCCGTGATAATACTCATAAGGATAGCTTCTCTCTCATTCGATTGAAAACGGTTGTCACGGAAATCAATTCCATACATTCATGCGTATAGATCGGACAGTGGTTGCTCCCATGCGAAGTACACGGCCTGCACCAAATATTTTTTGCTTCGATTGCTTCTCCCCTTCCGTCGGGTGGCGCAAAACCAAACGCTGGGACGGTCGGTCCAAAAATCGAAATAACCTGTGTGCCAACAGCCACCGCTAAATGTGCAGGCGCACT
>DASZLH010000055.1:0-2102 GCA_035552495.1 Kapaibacterium sp. (SeqCode)
ATGGATAGAATCCAATGGGACCCAAAATCTTCCATGCGATGCACGGAAGACATGTGACTACACGGCGGATGAATGGAAGCAAGCAACCAACAAAGAGCACGCTGATTTTCTCGCCAATTGCCGGCTTGCATACATTGCGGAAGCACCGGTTAATTGGTGTCCCGAACTCGGTACGGTGCTTGCAAATGAAGAAGTCTCGGAGCAGGAAGAGAAAGGCTTTACCGTAGTGCGCCGGAATATGCGCCAATGGATGCTCCGGATCACGGCATACGCTGATCGTTTGCTGCACGATCTTGCAACGTTAGAGTGGCCGGAAAGCACGATGGAAATGCAGCGCAATTGGATCGGCCGTTCGGAAGGTGCTGAAATTGATTTTAGAGTTGCAATGGGTATTCCTTCCCCAGAGGAATACATAATTCGCGTCTTTACCACCCGGCCCGATACACTTTTCGGCGCGACCTACATGGTCATCGCACCCGAGCATCCGCTTGTTGCAAAAATAACGACAGAAGAGCGAAAGGAGTCGGTCGAAAATTATATCGAAGAAGTTCGCAGAAAAAGCGATTTGGAGCGTGTCGATCTCTCGCGCGAAAAAACCGGCGTCTTTACCGGTGCTTATGCGAAAAACCCTGCGACAGGTCAACCCATCCCTATTTGGATTGCCGACTACGTATTAATGACGTATGGTACGGGTGCTATCATGGCAGTGCCGGGTCACGATGAACGCGATTTCGAATTCGCGCAAGCATTCGGGCTGCCGATTGTCCGTGTTGTACAGGCATCAGGCGTGGAGGGGAGTGAGCCAATCGTTAAAGCATATACCGAAGAAGGGATCGCCGTTAACTCGGGATTTATTTCAGGACTGTACACATCGGAGGCCAAACAAAAGATAGTGGAATGGCTTGAGATGCAGAAGCTTGGCCATCGTGCGATCAAATACAAATTGCGCGATTGGCTTTTCTCGCGTCAGCGTTTTTGGGGCGAGCCCTTTCCAATCATTTTTGTAGATGAAGGCGAGGGCGAATATCCCAAGGCGCTATCGGATAAGATGTTGCCGGTGGTATTACCAGAAGTCGAAAGTTACAAACCATCTGGCACGGGAGAGTCGCCGCTCGCTACAATTCCAGAGTGGGTGAATACTACCGACCCGGAGACTGGCTTACCGGCTCGAAGAGAAACGAACACGATGCCCCAATGGGCAGGCTCTTCGTGGTATTACCTCCGCTATCTCGATCCAGCAAACGACCGCGAACTTGTCTCGAATGAAGATGAGAAATATTGGATGCCCGTCGATCTCTATATCGGAGGTGCGGAACATGCCGTGACACATTTACTCTATTCGCGCTTCTGGCATAAGGTACTCTTCGATCTTGGGATCGTCTCCACCAAAGAGCCATTTCAGCGAATGATCCATCAGGGGATTGTGCTCGGCGAGAATGGCGTAAAAATGTCAAAGTCGCTCGGCAACGTTGTCAATCCCGATGAATTTATTTCGAAATTCGGAGCCGATACGTTGCGCACCTATTACATGTTCCTCGGTCCATTCGACGCAATGAAACCGTGGGACTCAAAGGGTATCACGGGAGTTTATCGGTTTTTGAATCGCATCTGGAGGATTGTGATTGGTGAAGATAATGTGACCGATGCTTCTCGTCTTACCGATATTGTCCCATCTAAATCGCTGGAACGAACGCTGCACCAGACCATTCGTAAAGTAACCGAAGATATCGACGCACTGCGCTTCAACACGGCGGTGAGCGCTATGATGATCCTGCAAAATGCGATCGAAGACGAGCAGGAAGGTGTGCCTCGCGCCGTATATGAAATACTTATCAAATTGATCTCCCCTTTCGCGCCCCATCTGGCCGAAGAACTGTGGCAGAGGCTTGGCAATCACGATTCCATCTTCAAATCCTCTTGGCCGCAGTACGATGACGCCAAGACGATCGAAGACACAGTAACTATTATTTTACAAGTCAATGGCAAGATGCGCGATAAGTTGGACGTGCCGCGCGGAATGGCACAACAGGACCTTGAACGCTTTGCTTGTGAAAGTGAAAAAGTATCGAGATATATCGATGGAAAGCAAATCCGCAAAGTGA
>DASZLH010000056.1:0-4039 GCA_035552495.1 Kapaibacterium sp. (SeqCode)
TCCGATTGGCTGGGCGGGAGAATTGCGAGCACAAGATCACCCGCCATAAGAACTAAGTCCGGTTTTGCGATGAGTTCATGATGAGCCCCGCGCCGGATCGAAATTAATAGACAACCCTTCGGAAGTTTAAGGTCACGAATCGCTATACCATCCATTGCAGAATGCGAATGGACTGTAACGAGCATCACATGCGGTTCCTCGTTCTCTCCGGATGACCCACTTTTATCTTTTTCAAGATCGAGGTCCAGGAGCGCATCGTAGATCGGAATATCTCGAGTGTGTTCAGCCACGAGGTAGGCGATAAGACACGCGAGGATCAGCGCAAAAAGCTGCTCCTGATTGCCTGTCATTTCGAGGATCAGGACAATACCCGTTAACGGAGCGCGGACAATCGAAGTGAACATTGCGGCCATGCAAACGACGGCATATGCCGCCGGAGTCGCGCCAGCGCTCGGAAACAGCACCACACTTACTTGCCCGAATAATTGCCCTATAATTGCCCCAAGCACAAGCAGCGGTGCAAAAATTCCTCCAGGCACGCCAGAAGAGTAGCCGAGCATCGTCAGGAAAAATTTTCCGACGAGCAATGCAAGAAAAAACCAGATCAGGTGCGGCGAAGTCAATTCACCACGAAGAATAGATTCGGCGATACGGTGTCCGCCACCGAGCGCATCTGGAAGGAACCATCCAACGAGTCCCGTTACGAACCCTGCCGTAGCGGCCTTTTTCCAAAGAGGCCACGGAAGTCGATGCGAGCGTCGCACTGCCAAAAGAAGCGTCCGGTTGAAGAGGACACCCGCATAGCCCGCAACGAGTCCCATTAGTGCAAATAGGGGCAAAGCTGTCAGTGGTGGAAGCGGATAGTTTCGAATGTGAAACGATGGCAACTGCCCGGTAAAAATTCGGCTGACCGCCACAGCGGTCACCGATGCGATGAGCGCGCTTACAAAAGTCAGTGGAGATAGCTCGCGCTGCAGTTCTTCGATGACAAAAATAAAACCCGCGAGCGGAGCATTGAATGCAGCGCCGAGTCCCGCGCCCGAAGCAGAAGCGATGAGATTGCGCTTTGACCGACTGTCAAGTTTTAATTTTTCAGAAATTCCTTCACCAACGCACGCGCCCATTTGCACGGTTGGTCCTTCGCGCCCGAGTGAGAGTCCTGCGCCAAGCCCGAGGACGCCACCGATGAACTTCACGGGCAAGAGCCTTCGCCATTCGATCGTGCGCTTGCGTGCAAGCACCGCGCGAATGTGGGGAATGCCGCTGCCGGATGCCGCTGGTGCGTAATGCTCGGTAAGGTATCCTGCGATTCCACTCAATGCCGCTGCTATGACTGGTAATACCGACCAACCCCATGCGGGAAACGCTTGCATCTCTTGCAAGAGAGCGATACGGCCACGCTCGGCAACATCAAGAGAAAGTTGGAAAAGAACCGCGACCGATCCTGCTGCCAATCCGGCAAGCGCGGCTCGCGTAAACTGAATTCTACGGCTGATCGGTAGGAGATAATTTCCTGCTTGCGGAGTTTGAGGTATTATCCCCTCCGCGCCAGCTAAGGGCGCTTCTTCAGCAGATCCATTAGAAATATTTTCGTTAGATTCCGTCAGGTGGTTCCTTTCGTGCCCGAGGCCGGACTCGAACCGGCACATTATCGCTAACGGCAGATTTTGAGTCTGCTGCGTCTACCAATTTCGCCACTCGGGCGGCTTTCTGAATTGTAGGACAGGCTTCAGCCTGTCAGATAGAGTGCTGTGACAGGCTGAAGCCTGTCCTACAATTTACTTTCCTATCGATACAATTTTAAAATTCATTATACCTGCAGGTACTTTCACCTGTACGATGTCGCCAGGTATGTGGTTCATCAGCGCGCGGCCAATAGGGGAAGAGACCGAAATTTTTCCTCCATCGAAATCCGCTTCTTCCTGCGAAACTACTTGATACTCGTTTTGCTTTCCAGTCTTCTCATTGAGTACCTTCACGCGAGTCATCAGCCCGACTTTATCGGTCGAGATTGCGGTCTCATCGATAATAGACGATCGTGTTAACACTTCTTCCATCTTACGAATTCGCAGTTCGAGCAGGCCCTGTTCTTCACGGGCGGCATCGTATTCGGCATTCTCGGAGAGGTCGCCTTGTGCGCGCGCTTCGGCAATGCGCTGCGCAATGTCCTTGCGGCCATGCACTTTGAGCTTCCGTACTTCTTCTTCGATTTCGGCAAGGCGCTGCCGGGTTACATAAATTTTGGCGTGGTCCATAAAAAGTAAATTGTCTGAACTGGGATTTATGGGATTGAATTACGATGAATGGGATGTGGGATTTTTAGAGATATTATTCCCAAAATCCTACATCCCAAAAATCCATCGGATCTCATAAATCCCAGTTCAGACAAGTCCCAAATAAAAGGAGAAGGCATCCAATGGATACCTTCTCGTTGCTGACCCGCCTTAGGCGGGTTACCGACGCTGTAAAAAGCAAACATTGGCAAATCTGTTCCCTTATAGATAGTATTGTAGGAAACGGGTGCTCCTATTTTTTATGCGAGGCTGCTTCCCCACCGTTGGTATGCACTACAAAACCGCCATGCGGCTGGAGCAGATGACCGAGCTTTACGCGCTTCGTTTCAAGATAGCCAGCATTGCGCATATTCGCCGGCACTTCGATCGGCACCCGCTCGACAATTTCGAGGCCGTAACTCGAAAGCCCAACGACTTTTTTCGGATTGTTGGTCATCAATCGCATCTTGCGAACGCCGAGATCGGCCAGTATTTGCGCGCCCAAACCGTAATCCCGAAGGTCGGCTTTGAAGCCAAGGGCTTCGTTCGCTTCGACGGTATCTTTACCTCCTTCTTGCAATTTATAAGCGCGTAATTTGTTGGCCAGACCGATACCGCGTCCTTCCTGCCGCATATAAACGACGACCCCGCGCCCCGCGTCCTCGACCATCAGGAGCGCTGCATGCAGTTGGTCCTGGCAATCGCACCGTAACGATCCGAGCGTATCGCCAGTAAAGCATTCAGAATGGACCCGCACGAGTACCGGCTCGCCATTGGCTATATCTCCTTTTGTAAGCGCGATATGCTCTTTACGATCGACTTTGTTCTCATAGAGGTGCAATGTGAAGTCCCCATATTCGGTTGGCAGTGTCACCTCGACGACTTTTTCCATCAGATGCTCCCGTCGCATCCGGTATTTGATGAGGTCCTGCACGGAGACGATTTTAAGGTCGAATTCCTCGGCCATTTTTTTAAGGTCTGGCAATCGGGACATCGAGCCATCCTCGTTCATAATCTCACACAAAATCGCGACCGGCTTGAATCCCGATAGCCGTGCAAGATCGACCGCCGCTTCCGTATGCCCGGCACGCCGAAGCACGCCCTCCTCGACCGCGCGCAACGGGAAAATATGTCCTGGTCGAGCAAAGTCGGCTGCCTTTGCGTTATCATCTGCCAGTGCAAGAATGGTCGCCGCTCGGTCCTGAGCAGAAACTCCGGTGGTTGTACCATGGATATAATCCACACTCACGGTAAAGGGTGTACCATAGCGCGCTGTGTTCAATTCGACCATCATCGGAAGTTCGAGCTCGCGAGCTCGGGCTTCGGTAATGGGAGCGCAGATAATACCACTGGTGCGCCGGAGCATGAACGCAATGATCTCCGGGGTAACGGTCTCGGCAGGGATAATAAAATCGCCCTCATTTTCCCGTTCCTCATCATCAACAACAATGACGCCACGGCCTGCCGTAATATCCTGAATCGCTTCGTCGATCGTATTTAGCATAATGAAAAATCACCCGTGTAATCCATTGTAATCCGCGCAATCCAGGCTCTAACCTTTCGGCACTACCGTATTGACGGCTGCTTTTTCGAAGCGAATTTTTGTCGTATCCGAGACCTGCACGAGAATCGTTGTGTCTTCGACCTGTGAGACCGTTCCGTGAATCCCGCTGGAGGTTACGACTTTATCGCCCTTTTCCACTTTACTAATCAGTGCCTCACGCTCTTTTTGCCGCTTCTTTTGAGGACGGATCATCATGAAATAG
>DASZLH010000057.1:0-3560 GCA_035552495.1 Kapaibacterium sp. (SeqCode)
ACATTTGGCTGCTTCGTGTTACGCACTTTTCTATCGCGGGAAATTATGCGTCCGATCCATTCGAATTTTCGTCCGGCGCGATCGCAATCATGCGGTTTATCGCCTTTGCATACCTGTACCACTATCTCAATTGGTTTTCGAAGACGAAAATCATTCGCTGGCACGAAGTTTCAAAGACGAGGCTTGCGACCGTCGTCGTGTTATGGCTCGCAGCCATTACCGTTTATCTCATCGATTACGATCTCGGATTAAAAATGCTCTTTTTCTTAAGTGGCCTTCACGTTTTACTCGAATTCCCGCTCGATGTTCGCACGATGCTCGGAATCGGCACGGAACTTCGAAAGCGAACGAGATGGAGGCAAACGCACCGCGATCTCGGCAGTATTATTCGGGATGCTAACGCAGCTTAAATTGGCGTTACTCTTACCTTCTGAATCTCCGGCATGAAATCGGTCGTCTTCTGCTTCGCAACGCACAACCATCAGCCGATCGGCAACTTCGATCATATTATCGAGGAGGCCTACCAGCATTCGTATTTGCCATTCTTTGAACTGGCGGCAAAATATCCCGTCCGCTTTGCGACTCACTTTACTGGAATTTTGCTTGACTGGTTGGAAACGAAGCATCCTGAACGCCTCGAATCGCTGGCTTCAATGGTCCGGAGCGGACAGCTCGAAATTATTTCCGGCGGATTTTTCGAACCGATTCTCTCCGTTATTCCGCCGGAGGACCAGCAGGCGCAAATTGCGAAGCTCACAGAAAAGATACGCGCGCTCTTTCATTACGATCCCATCGGGATGTGGCTCGCGGAGCGCGTCTGGGAGCAGCCGCTTGCATCTGTCCTGCACGATGCCGGAATCAAATACGTACTGCTCGACGATACCCATTTTATATCGGCCGGGCTGCGGGAGGAAGATTTAAATGGCTATTATCTCACTGAGGATAAAGGCAAAACGCTCGCGGCCTTTCCGATTTCGAAGGCTTTGCGTTACACGATCCCATTCGCGGCGGTCGATGAAACGATCCGCGTACTTCGCGATGCCGCGAGCGAATCGGGCACAAACATTGTCTGCTTTGCCGATGACGGCGAGAAGTTTGGCGTCTGGCCACGAACGTACGAGCATGTCTATACGGATGGTTGGCTCGAAGAATTTTTTAGAAAACTCTCCGAAAATAATAATTGGATTCAGATGCTGCATCCGCGGGAAGCAACCCAGCGCATAAAACCGGTGGGGCGAATTTATCTGCCAAATGCAAGCTATGCCGAGATGATGCAATGGTCGCTGCCAACGGCCGAAGCGAGCGAGCGATATGAAGACTTCGTTCACGAATTAAATGCGGACAAGCAGCGCTGGGAGCGATACCTGCCGTTCGTTCGCGGTGGGTATTGGAGGAATTTCTTTGCAAAATACCCCGAAATCAATCATCTTCATAAACATTCGCTGCGGACGAGCGCGCGATTGCTCGCGGCGGAGGCAGCAGGGCTGCTTATCGGCGAAGCGCGCAATGAATTACTCGCATCGCAATGTAACGATCCCTACTGGCACGGTGTCTTTGGAGGGGCATACCTGACGAACCTGCGCCATGCGAACTATACATCGCTTGTGCGTGCGGACCATCTGTTGGACGAAGCCGAAGGACTTTCCGGCATTCGCTTTGAGGCCGTGGATATGGACTGCGACGGTTCGGACGAGATCATTCTCGAAACGAAGTCGCTCTCGGTCTATGTCAAGCCGTCGCTGGGCGGAATGATCGCTGAGATCGACTTCAAGCCTCGCAGCTTTAACGTGATGAATATCATTTCGCGACGCGAGGAGCCGTATCATAAAAAAATAACGCAGGCTGCGCAGAATACAGAACGCGGCGAATCGAAGTCGATTCACGACATCGTAGAAACGAAAGAAGCGGGCCTCGAAAAGCTGATCGTTTATGACTGGTACCGGCATGGCTGCGCAATCGAGCATATCCTGGACGCGGATGTTACGATAGAAGATTTGCGTGCGATGCGTTTCCACGAGCGCGGAAATTTTGTGACTTCCGCCTTCGACTGGAGTTGGAATACTACAGACGATCGTTCAAGCCTGACGCTTTCGTGCCTGGGCTCCGTATATCAGGATAGCCAGAGCATTCCGCTTCGGTTGACGAAAAATTTGGAGATCGGGGAGGAAACTGGCGAGCTTCGAATGGCCTATACGCTGACGAACGAATCCGAACGGCCGCTTCGTTTGAAATTCGCTTCGGAGTGGGTATTCCACTTGCTCGCAGGCGCGGCTCATGACCGGTATTACGAGTCGAATGGCAAAAAACTCGACGAGCCGAACATGAATAGTGCGGGTTTTCTCACATTCGCAGAAAATAGTGGCAGCACTTCGTGTAACTTACGGCTCGTTGATGGGTTCTTACAAATGTCGATCGAGCTTCGGGCGGAGGGTGCAAGCGCATCGCCAACGATGCTGGCGCGATTTCCGATCGAATCGGTATCGCTCAGCGAAGCTGGCTTCGAACGTGGATTTCAGGGCTCGATCGTTATGCCTATATGGGATCTGGAACTTGGGCCAGGCTCCGAATGGAGTGGAGGAATAACAATAAATTTGTCTGAACCTTGATTTTACGAAATCGAAGTGATTTCCAGGATTAAGGGTTAAATAGGTGAATTTTAAATCGATTTACCATCATCGGAATCTTTCAAATCTCGTACAATCAAGGTTCAGACCAAAAGTTATGTCACAAAAGAAAGTTTATGCGTCTCGTTCATTGCCCGTGCAGATTACGCTGACGGGCCGGCCGGTTATTTCCGTTATTATTCCGGCGAAGAATGAAGAGAAAATTCTCGAACGTTGCCTGCAGCAATTTACGCCGGAAGTCAAAGCGCGGTATCCACTCGAAGTGATCGTCAGCGATGGCGGCAGCGCCGATAATACCATCGGTATCGCAGCGGCCTATGCCGATTACATTGCAACGCATGAAGACCCGTGGCGGCAAACGATTGCCGAAGGACGCAATCGCGGCGCGCAAATGGCCCATGCCGATCTGTTGCTTTTTCTCAATGCCGACACCTACATTGCGGAGATCGACGCGTTTCTCGAACGCGCCATACAGCGGTTCGCGGTCGATGAATCACTTTCGGCGCTCGCGACGCGGGTGGAAGTGGTGCCGGAAGAACGCAAATGGAGCGATGTGATCTTCCACGGATATTTTAATCGCTACGTGAAATATGCCAACCGTATCGGACTTGGAATGGGACGAGGCGAGTGTCAGATCGTCCGCAGAAAAGCATTCGAGGCATTGAAAGGATACAACGCGCGCATGGCAGCGGGCGAAGATTTCGATCTCTACCGGCGTCTGCGTTCCATTGGCCGCATTCGGTTCGACCGCCAACTACTTGTCTATGAATCGCCCCGCCGATACCGGAAATACGGCTACATGCACGTCTATTTCGATTGGATTCGCAACGGGTTTGCCGTGCTGTTCAAGCACCGTTCCTCCGATCAGGTGTGGGAAGAGGTGCGGTGAAAGAAAATATAAATTATGAAGTATGAAATGGTTTCGTTTACTGTTCA
>DASZLH010000058.1:0-4515 GCA_035552495.1 Kapaibacterium sp. (SeqCode)
CACGAAACGGCAGCCCGCCAAAATGGGCTGCCGTTTTTATTTCGTTCGCACTAAAAATTTCACGGCTTCTTCACCGGCGGCCCATCCGCTAGAATACGCAGCCTGCAAATTATAGCCACCGATTTCGCCGGCGACATCGAGCATTTCGCCTGCAAAAAATAATCCGCCAACTATATTCGACATCATAATTTTCGAATCGACTTCAGCAAGGCTGATTCCGCCGGAGGTTACTTCTCCGCGATCGATCGGGATTTCGGATACTAATCCAAAATCGAAACGCAGAAGTGTACCAAGCAAACGGATTCGTTCTTCACGTGTGAGTGCGTGCCACTTGCGCTCGATCGGTATGTCCGATTGAACGAAGACCTGAGGTACAAACCGATTGGGGAGCACCTCTTCGAGCCACGTTTTCACCTGCTGCTGTGCCCGCGATTGCTGTTCGAAGATAAGTGTTTCTCGAAGCGATTGCTCCTCGGTATTCAGTAGATTCGATTTCATGTTGATCGGACCGTCCTCGAAATGGAGTGCAGCCGCCCGGCTGATATCGAGCGTGGCGGGGCCGCTCAGTCCGCGATGGGTAAGCAGAAGATCTCCATGCGCTTGTGCAAGGACCGTACTATCTCGCATCGCGTAGAGATCTACATCGCGTAGTGCGACTCCGGCAAACTCCTGGGCGAGCGGACGCTTCAAATAAATAGGGGCGAGGGCCGCTCGGATGGGTACAATCGTATGTCCAAGTTGCTCGGCATAACCCAGGCCATCGCCGGTCGTTCCAACTTTTCGGTAACTTGTTCCGCCAGTGGCAAGAATGAGCGCGTCGGCGGTGTACTCTACAAAGTCGGTAGAGAGTTTCCAGCAATCATCACTATGCTCGATCGACGTAATACGAGATTTGGTGTGGAATATGACGTGCTCGGCTCGAAGCTCTTGTTCGAACGCCCGGAGCACGTCCTCGGCCCTCCCGGAGTCTGGGAAAATGCGGCCATTTTCACGGGCATGCCATGCAACGCCATGCCGTTCGAGCAAACGCAAAACATCCTCATTGGTATATCGGTACATTGCGCTTTTCAAAAAGCGCCGTTCGTTGGTGTACGGGAAACCTTCGTTTAGTATCGTTTCCACCGGGCCCGCATGGGTGATATTGCACTTGCCGCCGCCAGAAATAAGTATTTTAATTCCGAGCCGGGGATTGCGCTCGAAGAGATGGACTTCGACGGAAATACCCACTTCCCTGACGGCGCTCATCGCGCCGAGTGCCGCAAAAATGCCGCCCGCGCCGCCGCCAACAATCGCGATGGATTTTGTCATGGGGGGTGAAACACCACCGGGACTATATCTTATCCTTTTAGGAAGGACGTAATCAGGACTTAGTCGAAGAGCGTCATCTCACCTGGCCGGCGAAAATGCTCGGCGGTCATATTCGAGCGCTCCTGATTGAGCCCGAGGCGTTTGCATGTCTTTTTAAATAGCTCGCGGACGTAATCGGCATAGGCGCCGGTGCCACGCATGCGGCTGCCGAATTCCGGATCGTTCATTTTACCGTCGCGGACCATCTGAATGCGCGCCATGATCTTTTTCGCTTCCAGCGGTACATTACGGGTAAGCCACTCCTCGAAAATTGGACGTACCGCATAGGGCAAACGGACCATATTATATCCCGCCGATTTCGCGCCGGCATTGCGCGCCGCTTCGAGTATGCTCGGAATTTCCTCGTCGTTAAGTCCCGGAATGACCGGCCCGATCATAACGCCGGTTGGAACGCCAGCCTCCGAAAGCGTTCGCATGGCTTGCAGGCGACGGGCGGGTGTAGCCGTTCGCGGTTCGAGTTTGCGCGCAAGATCGCGGTCGAGCGTCGTGATCGAATGAAAGACCGAAACGAGCTGTAGCTTCGCCATTTCCGCGAGCAAATCGACGTCGCGCATGATAAGGCCATTCTTCGTAATAATGCCGACCGGATTGCGATATTCGAGAAACACTTCCAGCACTTTGCGTGTGATCCCGAATTGGCGCTCGGCCGGCTGATAGCAATCGGTGTTTCCACTCATCATAACAAACTGCGGCTCCCACGATCGGCTGTCGAAAGCTTTGCGAAGCAACTCCGGCGCATCGTGCTTGACCATGATTTTCGATTCGAAGTCGATACCCGCATTGAAGCCGAGATATTCATGCGTCGGACGCGCATAGCAATAGGCGCACCCATGTTCGCAGCCGCGATAAACATTGATCGAATAACTAAAGCCCAAGTCCGGGCTCTCATTCTTTGCAAGAATAGACTTCGTATGGTCTGGAAGAAATTCGGTTTGAATGACCGGCAAATCGGTAAGGTCTGCAGAGTCCCAGCCATCGTCAAACGCTTCGAGTGTCGTAGTTTCGAAGCGGTTGGGCGTTCTCAGTTCAGTGCCGCGGAGTGTGCTCATTGGAAATAGGTGCCTATGATTTGAGGAACAATATAATATGCAAGACAAATGATGAGATGAAGTTAATGTTTTGGCGATGGTGTTGTGACCGTATGGGAAAAAAGTAAACCAATCGGTATGGAAACAAGTAAACAGCGAGCAGATATTCAATCACGCATTACCATGGACCCGGAGATATTGCATGGGAAGCCAACGATTCGAGGAATGAGGTATCCAGTCGAGTTGATCCTTGAACTGCTTGCCTCGGGAATGACCGGCGAAGAAATCCTGCACGATTACGAGGACCTCGAGGAAGAAGATATTCTGGCATGTCTCGATTTTGCGTGGCGTTTATCCCAAATTAAAAGCATGGATGCTCTTGCAATGCATAGCAATAAATGAGATTTATTATCGATGCCCAACTTCCGCGACAGCTCGCGCGAGAGCTGGCCGCAATGGGACACGATGCGGTCCATACGATGGACCTTCCTTTAAAAAATCGAACGCCCGACCGGAATATTATTGCACTCTCTATCAGTGAAAATCGAACGGTTGTTACCAAAGATAAGGATTTTTACTTGTCGTTCACGCTCCATAAGATTCCTCCGAAACTGCTATTGATTACGACCGGAAATATTACGAACCGCGATTTACAACAGTTGATGATAGAGAATCTAAAAACGATCGTTCCGTTATTCGAATCATATTCCTTCCTGGAATTAACCCGGGAACAACTAATTGTACATGAGTGAAGATAGCCATTGAACAAGTGGGGGAACGAGATCTAATAAATATTTGCATGGCAAATGGATTAGAACTCTCTGGAGATCGCGCTTCGATCCTGTTTCGATATTGCGAACTCTTGCGATCCTGGAATGCGCGAATCAATCTCATCTCCCGTAAAGATGAAGAGAATATTCTTGCACGGCACATTCTCCACTCGCTCGTGCTGCGGATGCCGGCGATCTGCGATTATGATTTCACGGACAAGCGTGTTGCGGATATTGGGACGGGTGGTGGGTTGCCCGGCATTCCGATCCGGATCGTTACGCCATCGATCTCGATGACGCTTATCGACTCAGTCCAGAAAAAAATAGCAGCATGTCAGGATATGATCGGGCAACTCGGCCTTTCGGATACTCAAGCGGTTGCGGGCCGCGCCGAGGAGCTTGCTAAATTACCGGAATTTGCCGGTGGATTCGATGCTATCGTTTCGCGGGCCGTTGCTCCGCTCGAAGAACTTATCAAATGGACGCAAGGGCTCCTCAAGCCGAGTGGAATGCTCTTTTCATTAAAAGGGGGTGACCTTAACGAAGAAATAAAGCGGGCAAACAGATTAAGCTATGTGGCATCGGTGGAAGAAATCCCACTCGCACTGAATGGTTACGATGAATTTTCGCGAGAAGGAAAAAAACTCGTTCGAGTGCAACTTAAGAGATAATTTCGAGCATCTGAATATTCATGCTCATACATTTCCCATGAAACCAGCGGCCAAACAACAGAAGCATTCGACCGACCGGATCAATATACTTAATATTGGTCTCATGGTGGTCTCGGCTATACTGGCATATGTGTGGCCGTTCTATTTGTTTCTGGTTGCGTATGCGGTGCTGGGACCGCTGCATTACCTGACCGAGATTTCGTGGCTGCACGACCGCAGCTATTATACGAATCGGAAATACGATTATCTTTTTCTTTTGATCGCCGGTGTGGTGTATGGCGGCAGTTTGCTTGTAAAATATTCGGAGCCTCAGATATTAGCGAATGCGATTCCTCTTGCTTTTTTTGGATCGATCATTTTTATCTCGACTAAAAACTGGTACGCGCGCGCAGCACTAATGGTTGCGGCCGTCGGGCTGGCGTATGCCGTTCCGATAAATTTCACGACCGTCGTTTTGGGAATGCTCTTGCTCACGATGGTGCATGTATTTTTATTTACCGGACTGTTTATTCTATTCGGCGCGATGATATCATCGAGCCGAACGGGTTATCTTTCGCTGGCAATTTTTATTGCGATGGCGCTTGTATTACTGTTCGCACGATCGCTGCCAGGCAATGGAGTTGCCGATGCTTTTGTTATCCAGCATTATGATACGGCTTTTGGGGACCTGAACATTTG
>DASZLH010000059.1:0-7052 GCA_035552495.1 Kapaibacterium sp. (SeqCode)
CAACCGCCTGCACAGCCGATGAAATTCCAAACCCCAGGATAAGCGCCCAGAGCATTTGCCAGAACATTACGAGCGCCATCCACAAACCGGCGCCGATCGTAGAGAGAACCGATGGATCGTGTACCATAGTGTATAATTAGAGGACCTGATCTTATCAGATTATACGAACACCTTTCCGATTTGTTTAGTCGAGGCCGCTCGATCAAATTCGGCACTCATATCGAGAATCGAAAGTCACTCAATCGTTTGATTTTTGAGGGCATATCGTGAGGCAAGCGAGAGAACGAGAATGATCGCAAGCAGGATGATCGCTCCGGCGAGCGCAAGATGATGGAGATTCTCGTAGGGTGATGTCGCGTAGTTGAAAATATTGAGCGGGAGCGCGTCGATGGGCTTATCGAGCGACACGTTGAAATCGAGATTGCCGAATGCAGTGAAGAGTAGCGGAGCGGTCTCGCCGGCGATGCGTGCGAGCGCGAGCAATATTCCGGTGACGATGCCGCCACGTGCAGCCGGCAGAACAACGCTCCAGGTCGTGCGCCAGCGGGTTGCACCGAGCGCGAGCGAAGCGTCCCGAAGCGCGATGGGTACCAGGCGCAAGATGTTCTCCGTGGTCCGCATTACCGTCGGAATCATCAGGAACCCGAGCGCGACACCTCCTGCGAATGCCGAGAACGCGTGGCCGGGGTACAGTTCTGCAACGGGGAGCACGACGATGAGATATGCGAAGATGCCCATGACGATACTCGGGATGGAGTTCATCACGTCGGTGAAAAACCGGAGCGTTCGAGAGAACCGAGTGTTCGTTTCCAGTTGATAGACACCTCCCAAAATGCCGATCGGAAGTCCAATGACAGAAGCGATACTCATGAGAATAAGTGTGCCGACAATGCCGTTCCGGAGTCCTCCGCCAGCCTGTCCCTGCGGGACTGGTCCTTGCGTGAATGTATCGAGACTGATCGCGCCAATGCCGCCAATGAGAATGTATAGCAAGACGCTCAAGAGTGCAAAGACTGCTATGGTCGCTGCCGCGGCTGAAATGCCGGTGACCCAGGCGCTCAGGTATCGGCGGAATCGCGATCTGCGCGATGGCCGAAGAAGCGAGGCAATTTCTGCGCCCTTTAAAGTGGGCGCGGGTTTAGTATCCGTCATGATTATCCTTTTCTTCCGACAGCGTTTATATCTTGCGCAGTATAGTAAATGAGCAACTTCGCTCCAATGTTAACAAGAAGAGTTACAATGAAAAGGCAGAGTCCGATCTCGATCAGTGCCGAGCGGTACAAGCCAGAGGCTTCGGAAAGCTCATTCGCGATGACGCTTGCGAGTGTGTATCCCGATTGGAACAGTGAGAGCTTGAAGATCGGCGCGTTACCGATGACCATCGTGACGGCCATTGTTTCACCCAGTGCTCGTCCAAAACCGAGAATGACGGCACCAATAATACCGGCCCGAGCGTATGGTAAAACGACGCCCTTGATTGTTTCCCATTTCGTTGCTCCGAGCGCATACGATGCTTCGCGTACCGAGCGAGGTATGGCACGAAGAATATCGCGGGAGACGGCCGTGATATAGGGCAGAATCATGATCGCGAGAATGACGGATGCAGCGAGCATGTCGTATCCATTCGGAGTATCGCCAAATATGGGTAGATGTGAAAGCGCGCTGCTGCTGATCGGACCTTCGACATGTTTGACGAGCCAGGGCTGCAAGACGAAGAGACCCCAGAGCCCATAGACGACGCTTGGAATTCCTGCAAGTAGCTCGACCATGAAAGAGATCGGTCGTTCGAGCCATCGCGGCGCGACTTCCGATAAGAAGATCGCAGCAAATATACTAATTGGCAACGCGAGAACAAGGGACCAGAAAGAGGAATAGAGCGTACCGAGTATGAATGGAAGGGCGCCGAATTTATTGCCATTCGGGTCCCAGTCGCTATCCGAGAAAAACTTTAACCCGAAGGCTGCAAACGATTGCCGCGAACCGAGTACGAGTTCGAGGAGCAACCCGATTATAATCAGCAGAACACTAATCGCCGCGGCAGTTAGGACGCCCTTATAGATACGGTCGCCTATCTGCTTTGGGAGATGCAGAGAAGCTGCCAACCCGCGAGAGGAAGCATCGTGCAATTCTAATCCCAATGTGGTACTCGGTTCTGCCATCTATTTGCGTACATAAAATCAATTCAGAAAACCAAATTAGAGGGACGGAGCAACCTTCACGGTTTTCGAAGAAGCATAAGTCGAGAGAGGACTTTGCGGTTTCGCAAATGCCATTATCAAATTGTTATTAAATTAACACCGGCTTATTATCCGGCTCATTGAGAGCTAATGGCTTAATACCAAAGGAGTTAGCGATTTGCCTCCTTGATATTCCAACCGGGCGAAGTAGGTGCCGGACTCAATTTCGTTTCCATCGAGATTGAACTCATGTTCACCGTTATTCAGGAAGCCATCCCAAAGTGTGCGAACAATTCGTCCGCTTACATCGCAAAGATAGAGTCGTACCGATTGAGAGGACGGTAATGAAAGATAGAGCTTGGTCTGAGATGAAAATGGATTTGGAGAAGCTTCTATCGAAATCGGATCGGCCGTAGTATGGGTAACGGCGCTTGGAGTATGCTGCATCTGATACATTTCCGCCTCCGATTGCCCGAGAAGGGATGTCCCCGCGTAAAGATTGCCATCGGGAGCGGAAATCATAGTATAAATAGACAGACTATTCAGACCACTATTAATTACGGTCCAGTCTTTTCCGGTATCGACTGATTCGAATATCCCGAGGCCCCATGTTGCTGCATAAAGATGCTTGCCATCGCACGCAAATGCCCGGACCGGAGCACTTATCGGATAAAGCTCAAATGGCTGCCACGTTAAACCCGAATCGATGGACCGGTAGGAATTCCCCGTGTTTACTCCAGCAAAAATATTACCGGATGAATCCGCGCCAAATGCCAGAACTTCATCCTTGCTTCCAATAGAATCTACGATCCAATGCAGCCCGAGATCGGTAGAATGAAAGATCGCTCCGGTAGAACCTGCGAAGAGAACTCCTGCCGGTGAAATCGTCATCGACCAGATCGTCGCAGATTCCATTCCGATGTTGCGAGCCTGCCAATGTTCGCCATCATCGGCAGAAAAGAAAACGCCTTGAATACCGAGTCCGGCGAAAATATTTCCGGACTGGTCGCAAACGATCGAGGAGATATAAGACGAATCGGGCAAGCCGGTATTGACAGCATTCCAATGTTCACCAAAGTCCGTCGATCGAAAAATGCCGCCCCCCTCGGTACCCGTGAGCACTGTATTTTTTGGTGTAATGGTGAAAGAAAAAATTTCAAGTTCTGTTAGCCCGAAATTCATTGGATTCCAATTTTTGCCTGAATCAGAGGTCACATATACTCCTCCGTCCGTGCCAGCATATATGTGCCCAAGCGTGTCTGCGCCAAGACCTTCCACGTCGTCGACAGGCTGATCGAAGACGCGGGACCACGTCTGTGATCGTGCCGGAAAAGCCGCTGTACACCATACAATAATTATGAAAGGAATTGCCCGGAGCAAGAGGATCATATTTCGCGAAAATTTCGACTGTAAAGGTGTTTTCATAGGTATGGACACGAAATAGTATTCAAATATAACAAGGTATCGCGAAGGATATGTGGAAGATGCCTCCAAGCGAACGAAGTTGCTGTCATTCCGGCAAGTATAGTAAAAATCTCATCATTCATGCTTCTGCGGAAATTATCATCGTTCAATCGGCTGTTTCGCACTGTCGCCTATCCATAACAATGCGGCAAGGTTTACTCGTATCCTGAAGAATATATTGGAGCATTCGTTTCAAATACTGTGAACAAAAACAATACAAAACAACGAGCGCAGGATGATCGCTCATCCGTGATACAGAGTTTGAATGAAGTTGCCATTATAGGCCAGGGGTCTCGTGTGGTCCCGAAGGCCCGGGTCACGCAAATTAATCCGTCAATGGAGAAAGATTTTTGGCTTTCGGTTGCAAAGACCGTCCTGACTTCGCGCGCGATCGATAGCATCGAAGAGAAAGAAATGGCACCGAAAGGGTTGGTTACCTATCAGTTCTCGGCGCGCGGCCATGACTTAGCTCAGGCAATCCTCAGCGAACACATTGCCCATCCGCACGATGGCGCAACATGCTACTATCGATCGCGTCCGTTTGTGCTTCGGCAAGGACTGACTGCCGAAGAGGCGTTTCGGGCATCGCTCACGCGCGCCGGTGGAATGACCGACGGCCGAGATATCGGTGTCGTCCATCTTTTACCGCGCAGAGATCGAGGGACCGTATTGCCCGCTTCGGGAGATGTTGGCGCGCAATATTCGCCGGGCGCAGGATGGGCGCAATCGCTTCACTACTACGCAAAGACTTTAAAGGATGAAAGTTATCGCGATGCAATTGCGGTATCGCTCGGCGGCGATGCTTCTACGGCGACCAATGGCTTTTGGGCGGCGCTCAATATTGCGACGACGCTCGAATTGCCCATGCTCTTTTTTATTGAAGATAATGGCTATGGGATTTCCGTCACCAGTGATTATCAAACACCGGGACGAAACATCGCAAAGAATCTTGCGGCCTTCAGCAATCTTCAACTGTTCGAGTGTAAAGGCTACGAGCCAGAGGACGCGGAGAAAAACATCCGATCGGCTGTCGATTACGTTCGTTCGTGGCAAGGACCGGCGCTGATCCGGGTAGAAGTTCCACGGCTCTCGGGACACTCATTCGTCGATACACAGAGCTATAAATCATCGGAGCTTCGCGCGCTGGAAGAATCGCACGATCCATTACCGAAGCTGGAAACATTTCTCACTGGACATTCTCACATCAGTAAAAAAGAATGGTCCGAACTTATTGAAGAAGTCGAGCGTGATGTTCGCAGCGCCGCCGATCGGGCGCTTGCATCTCCTGTGCCTGACATTGCTATTGTTAAAAAGCATGTCTTCTCTGATGTTTCCGGAGTTTTAGGGACGAAAGAATCTGGTCCTCGTATGAACTTACAAGATGCGGTTCGGAAGGTGCTCGAAGTAGAGCTTGCGGTAAATCCGAAGCTGCTTATTTTTGGTGAAGATGTTGGCGCGAAGGGCGGCGTTCACGGAGCGACGGTCGATCTTCAAGTACGGTTTGGTGAGGACCGAGTGTTCGATACTTCGCTTAGCGAAGAGGGTATTATTGGGCGATCGGTCGGGATGGCCATTGCGGGACTTCGTCCGGTGCCCGAAATTCAATTTAGAAAATATGCAGATCCTGCCACGGAACAGATCAACGATTGCGGAACAATACGGTGGCGAACGCTCTCGAAATTTTCAGCGCCAGTTGTCGTTCGTATTCCGGTTGGTTTCGGAAAAAAGACAGGAGATCCGTGGCACTCTGTTTCCGGAGAAGCGATTTTCGCGCATACCATCGGCTGGCGCATAGCCTACCCTTCGAATACGGAGGACGCAGTTGGTTTATTACGAACGGCGCTTCGCGGGGAAGATCCAACATTCTTCTTCGAGCATCGGGCTCTTCTCGATACTCCGCAGGCGCGCATGAGTTATCCGGGCGATGACTTCACGTTACCGTTTGGCGTCGCCCGGACCCATCGCGAAGGATCGCGCGCAACGATTGTAACCTGGGGATCAATGGTCAGCCGTGCAACGGAAGCTGCAGAAGGTCTGGACTGTGAGATTATAGACTTGCGTACTGTCATGCCGTGGGACAAAGAGGCAGTACTTAAATCGGTGAAGAAAACAAATCGAGTAATTGTATTGCACGAAGATAACTGGACGTGTGGTCTGGGAGGTGAGATTGCCGCAACTATCGCTCAGGAAGCTTTCGGGTATCTCGATGCCCCGGTCGAGCGCATTGCTACGGCGGATACTCCTATTCCATACAACACCACGCTCATGGACGCGGTGGTACCTACAGTGAAAAATATTCGAGATGCACTCGAACGATTACTCGCGTTTTAACGGAGTTAATTTTTCTCGCCTGCTGTGATCAACGTCTCTGCCATCCGAAAAGGGTGGCATAATCTGGTTGGAGTGCAGCGCGCAGCGCCCACTTTAAAGGGCGCGGCAATCCTGCTTTTAATAGTGGCGGCCGTCGTAGAGGTTTGCGCTTTTATTGCCCAGGATTTTGCAGGATATGATAGTCCGTACCATATTTTTTGGATTCGCGAATGGCATAAACTCTGGAATGCTGGCATTCTCTATCCCCGATGGTTGCCGGATTCGTATCATGGGTTTGGCGAGCCGTCTTTCTACTTCTATACACCCCTGACGTTCTTTCTCACGAACGTCGTGTATGCAATATTTACAAATGTAAGCCCAGAGTGGATAGCAAAGCTTACTATTCTGCTCACGTTGTTCGCCTCCGGGTTTACGATGTGGTTATACCTGCGCAGTAAAAATTCGAATACAGCATCGAGTTTTCTTGGCGCGTTGCTTTATTGTGTTGCGCCGTACCGGTTCTTCGATTATTCCGTTCGCAGTGCCCTTTCAGAGCATGTGGCATTTATATTCATTCCTCTCGTCATTTGGGGGATGGATATGGCGATGAGCGAAACGAACGATCGCCGAACGAACGGCTTTTTTTTACTCGCACTCTCTTTCGCATTATTGCTCATCACCAATCTCCCAGTAGCGGTAGTGGCTGCTTTGGGACTTGGAATTTATGCTCTTACTTCATGGCCTGTTCTTCGCAATCTCTGTATGCTGGCCAGCGCATTTTTTGCGGCGATCGTTTTGGCTGCATTTTATTGGTTGCCCGCTTACGCATTTTCCAGTGAGGTGCAACTTCATCACTTATGGACCGCGCCATCCATCGCCATCAGTTCGCCCATTCTTTCAATATTTGTCGGACAAAATGTAGCGATGAGTCTTTACAACTGGCTCGGGTTTATTGCAGCCGGAATTTTATTCTTTTCACTATGGCGGAAGAAACGCAACGATTCAAAATCGAAAGCAATTTTATGGACGCTTGGACTTTTCGTGGTACTCATTCTTCCCTATATTTCCCGCGAGCTGTTCAATTTTGTGCCGCCCTTTACC
>DASZLH010000060.1:0-4715 GCA_035552495.1 Kapaibacterium sp. (SeqCode)
GAAGTCTATGCCCAGACACTCGGGGTGATTTACTTTGCAGCATCGCAATACTGCCGCACGCTCCAGGATTTATCGCCGAAGTTCAATTACTATCCTTCGTCCTGGTTTGGTGCGTCGCCCAAGGCGGGATCGCAAACTCCGATCGATGACTATAGCGCATGGAATTTTTGGATCAGTGCGAACGTCCGCGACCTTACCGGCTGGACGGTGTGGCCCTCGTGGCTCAATCTTGCCGCTGGATATGGCGCCAGGAATCTCAACGATCCCGGTGAGACCAGAATCATTACCCTGGCGCTCGACTACGACTTAGTTAAGCTGCTACCGGACGGTTCGCCAGGATGGAATTGGTTTCGGCAAACCCTCGATTTTTGGAAGATGCCTTCGCCCGGTATCGAATGGCGTGTGACACGTTCCGGAAAATACGCCGGTACCTATTTTTATCTTGCGTACCCATTCGTAAAATTCTAAATCGTAATGAGATACTTTTTTTGCGCTGTCCTCCTGCTTGCAAGCGCGGCGTTATACATCGTCGACGATGCGTCCGCACAAACGGAAGAACAAATAACATTTGGAGTTGGAGTGACTTTCTCCCCTCAAGCCATTCCCGGCGATGATGAAGGACGCTTCGGAACTGCCGGGATGACCAATTTTTCTATACCGATGCAATTCGGTCCCTATATTCGGTTCGAACCGGAATTCGGTTTGTTCTTTAAATCGTATCAGGAGCAACTTTTGGATACTGCTACCCCTAACGGTATTTACGTTCATACCCTCGATCATCAGGTGGTCCGAGCCGGGTTTGGGGTATTCTACACCCGGCAGCCAACGAGCGACTTTCAATTTGGGCTTGGCGGGCGAATGGGAGTCATCTCGTCCGAATACGAAACACATTACGAAAAAGCCGGCATAGACGATACCGATACCCACTATGGTGTCTTCTATCTCGGCGGCAGCCTTACCGTCGAATATTATTTTTCGCGGCATTTTAGTATCGGTGGCGAGTTGCAATTTATCCATTACGGTTATGGCTCTCCTTTGGAGACTGTGGGAAGCAATCCGCTCAGCGGATATTTAAATCCAACAAAGGAACAAAGCATATGGAGCACGAACGAGACCCTTTCCGCCCGGTTTTGGTTTTGATCCTAACATAGTTACGTGGTATAAGCAAGTCCACGAAGTTTTTACTTTCGCATTGTTCTGTGTTTTATCGACTGGAATTCCACTGTGATAGCTTATTCGTCTCTGTGCCGCACTCGGTTTATCCTGATACTGTTGGCATTGTTCGCTTCCACGTTATCGAGGGCGCAATCCCGCGATACCGTACATTCGGGCTCATTCGAATCATTCGGCTTCCGCGCAGGACTGGACCAGCGCCCCATTGCACAAAATAAAGCGGCCAAGCCCGTGTTCGATGGATATTATGAAGTCCCGGTGGGTCCGGCCTGGATGTCCTACGATGTAATGGTAAGCTTTCGGAATTTTGCTACCGTAGATCTTCCTTTTTCCGATAACCATCCCGATTATGTGCTCGATAGTTACGGCTTTCACGGTAATTTACGATGGATATTAAATTCGGAGAAAAGCATTCATCCGTTCGGCGGATTTGGAATCGGCTTCGATGCGTATCAGGATACCGGCAAAGGCCGCGTCTCCGCGAGCGTGCCGATCATGGCAGGCGCAATATTCGATCTGAATAATAATCTCGGACTTGAAATCGCGGCACGGGCCACGCCGCTCCTCTACTTCGGGCAACAGCTTGGAATATCTTACGGTATCACAGCAGGCCTGCGGTTCTCGCCATACGTTGGAAGCTCCCTGAATCCATATCAAACCGCATCTTCGTCGATGCCGGACACGGGCACCCGGGTCGATTGGGGACGCGTTGGAATTTCAGCCGGAGCGCTTGTCGGTGGAATAGCGGCGCTCCATATTTATCAGCTTAACGCCTGGTGGGCCAACCAGCGAACAGACTTTCACGTAATCGAAGACGCCGATTATCAACATGATTTCGATAAGGGCGGCCATACGTTTGGCGCATATTATAGCTCGTTTTTCTTCGATCAGGCATATCGGTGGGCCGGACTGGATACGACGCAGTCGGTGCTCTTTGGCGCGCTTTCGGGCGCGCTTTGGGAGTTTTATGTCGAGATCGAAGATGGATTTGCGAGGGATTGGGGATTTTCTCGCGGCGATGCGAAGGCCGATGTTGCAGGAGCATCCCTTTATTTACTAACGCAGCGCGTGCCACTGCTGAAAAATTTCAAGTATAAATGGTCGTACTTTCCGAGCTATCATCTTCTGAAGAATGAACCGGACATCCCCGGCCAGACCGAAAACTTTATCGAGGATTATACCGGCCAATCGTATTGGATGAGCCTGGACGTCCATTCGATGCTCCAGGATTTAGGCGTTAATTCCATCTGGCCAAAATGGTTGAATGTGGCGGTGGGTCTTTCCGGCGCGGGGTTGGGTCCGATCGATACGACGCAAGGCGGCATTCATCCTTATTCGAATCGGCATCTTACGTGGCTTGTCTCGCTCGATTACGATTTTTCGAAAATTATTCCCGAGTCCTCATCTGGATTTTTGAATTTTCTCCGCCGCTCGCTCGACTACTGGCACTTCCCCGCTCCCGCCTGGGAATTCTCGCCCGAGCATAAGTTCTTCGTCCTCTTCCCGCTACAGATGACGTTCTGAACCTGAACCCGGATTACGCTGATTAAGCTGATTTCGCTGATGGACTGTCAATCCATCTTCATCAACGGTCAAACTATCTTCAATCATTTGAAGGTCCATCAGCGAAATCAGCTTAATCAGCGTAATCCAGGTTATATTTGTATTGATTCTTTGTTCCCTTCGTTTCGATTCTGTTCATTCCTAATTCTTCATTCCTAATTCTTCATTCCTAATTCTTTATTCTTAATTCTTAATTATCCCATGCATCCCATGACTATCGATACTGGAAATACCGGGTTCATGCTGCTCTGTTCGAGTCTTGTAATGCTAATGACACCCGGACTCGCATTCTTTTATGGCGGACTTGTCGGACGTAAAAATGTGCTCGCTATCATGATCCAAAGCTTTGTTTCGATGGGTTGGACGACGGTGCTTTGGTATGCGTTCGGCTACTCGCTCTGCTTTTCCGGGGATGTCGGCGGCATCATTGGCAATCTCGATATGGCGTTCCTGCATGGCGTCAATCTCATGAGTCCTTCGCCGCTCAATAGTTCGATCCCGATTATTGTGTTCATCGCCTATCAAATGATGTTCGCGATCATTACTCCGGCGCTTATTACCGGCGCGTTCGCCAATCGCGTTACGTTCAAATCGTACTTTTTATTTTTAACGGGCTGGCTTATCTTCGTTTATTTCCCATTCGTTCACATGATCTGGGGCGGAGGACTGCTCGCGCAATGGGGCGTGCTTGATTTTGCCGGCGGTATTGTCGTACATAATATTGCCGGAATGGCGGCGCTCGCATCTGTCCTGTTCGTTGGCAAACGGCGGGTGGAAGATCGCGGGCCGCATAGCATTCCGCTCGTTGCGCTCGGCACCGGGTTGCTCTGGTTCGGCTGGTATGGCTTTAACGCCGGCAGCGAATTCCGCGTCGATAGCGTGACGGCGAGCGCGTTTCTAAATACGGATATCGCGGCCTCGTTCGCGGCCGTTACCTGGCTGCTGATAGAATGGTCCCGAGCGCGCCAACCGAAGTTTGTTGGGCTGCTTACCGGAGCCGTTGCCGGACTTGCGACGATCACTCCGGCTGCGGGCTACGTCTCTCCGACTTCCGCAGTAATTATTGGCATTGTCGCGGGTATCGTATGCTATTGGGCCGTCGCGCTCAAGAACAAATTAAAATGGGACGATGCGCTCGATGTCTGGGGCGTTCACGGCGTTGGCGGCGCGCTCGGGATTGTATTGCTTGGCGTCCTCGCCGATGCAAACTTCAATCCTGCTGTCCACACGAACGGACTATTGCTCGGCAACGCCGGGTTCTTCGGCAAGCAACTCGTCGCAATCCTGTTTTCATCCGTATGGGCATTCGGATTTACGTATGGGATGCTGTGGATTATCAATAAAATTACTCCAGTCAAAGTCGAGGAATCCCATGAGATTTCCGGCCTCGATATTGGGCTGCATGGAGAGATTGCGTATATTGAAGATAGTGTCTTCGGCGATTAGCCTATATTAAAAAAAATCAAGATCGGCTGCCTGTAAAATACAGCCGATCGCAGATTGGCTCGCGAAGATTTCGGGACAATTTATTCGATAATAAAAGACGCCGATTGAAGACCGATTCCTTCGATAGAGACGGCACAGTAATAAAAACCGGAAGGAAGGAACTTGAGATCGAGCGTTATTCCGTTTCCAAGCGCATCCGTATTGACATAGCTACTGAGTAACTCCTGACCAATAGCGGAATAAATGTAGAGAGAGGCGGGTCGAAAGACGGAAGTATTCGAATATTCAATACGTATAACTTTTGAACTACCAAGAGACTCATAAATGTGAAGCTGCCGTTGAGATTTCACACTATTTCCAAATACAATCGCTGATGGTCGCTTCTTTGTGATCGGACAATCCACGCTTAATTGAGCAGTATCAAAAAGAAACGAATTGCCCGTGCTAACAAGAAACTCATCATAGTAATATATTATGCTGTCTTCATTCAGTATATAGAATGGCGCCGTATCAGGAGCGGCAGGTGTAAACGT
>DASZLH010000061.1:0-4596 GCA_035552495.1 Kapaibacterium sp. (SeqCode)
TTTGCTCAAAGGCTATACCGCTCGTATGATTGGCGGCCACCTCTGGCAGCACGAGACCTACGACCATCAGGTGAGAAATGAGAAAGATCTATCCGCAATCATCGAATACATGCGTAACAATCCGGTGAAAGCGGGGCTCGTCGCCACTATCGATGACTATAAATGGTGGTGGCACTATGGAATGAGAACTACCGAAATGTAGCGCAAGCCTGCCGCTTGCAATGTAGCGCAAGCCTAAAGGCTTGCAATGTAGCGCAAAGCCTACAGGCTTGCAATGTAGCCTACCGCTTGCCAGAATCCAGTGAAGATCGGGAAATGATTCGGAGCAAGCCTGTAGGCTTGCTCTACAATTAATTTAAAAATAGATGGAACCGTTTTTCTGCTTTTTTATGTTTTATAGTCTGAATGCCAAAGTATTTTAAAAATCTCGCTAAAATTCTTTCTCTGAGAAGAATTCAGGTGTTCATGAATAACTTCCCAACACCAACACAAAGTATTTCTGACTTTTCTTTCTCATAGACTTAGCTTAGGGACTAGCCGTTGTAGGATTCCATGCGAATAGTGTTGGGCAACTTCGTGAATGAAGGTGATGAAGTCCATGGCAGCCGAGTGGTCAGCTTTATCGGAAATAGTCCGAATGACCAAATAGGGAATACCATATTCGTAACAGACCTGCGCGACGGCGGCGCCTTCCATTTCGACACAGAGCAAATCGGGAATAGCGAAGCGGAGTTCTTCGAGACGACTGGGGTGGGCGATAAATTGATCGCCGCTTGCGATCGTGCCGATGTAAACATTTCCCTTGCTCTTCAAAAGCGGAGTTTGAAACTGATTGGAAGAGAGATACTCTTTCGCCGCATGGTCGGCGAGTTCGACAAGGCGGGTATCGACAGGAAAATAGCTGATGCCGAGCAGCGGAATTTCAAACTTCGCAAACATTTCGGTCGCGTTTTTACCGACGCTCGACACATCGAAGTCATGCTGCAGCAAGCGGTCTGCTATGACGATGTCACCAACATTCAGTGCAGGCGAGACGGCTCCCGCTACTCCGGTAAAAATAACGAGATCGACCCCGAAGCGTTCGATGAGAACGGTCGCCGTCGAGGCGGCTGCAACTTTGCCCCATCGCGAAAAGACGAGTATGCATTCCGCGCCAGCAAAGCTGCCAATATGATACGCTCGTCCAGCGATTTGCTCGATGCGTTCAGCTTCGAAATCCATTTCGATCCGATCGATCTCCTGCGGCATCGCGCCGATAATTCCTATTCTCATGCGTAGCGTAACGAAATATAGCGAGTATCCGTTATAAAAATTATAAATTACGAATTGCGAATTTAATGAAGGTTGATTTTCGTGGTTATTATTCTCAATTGTAATTCATAATTCGTAATTTGCAATGTATCCCGTTCTGTTTCATATCGGCCCGATTACGCTCTATAGCTTCGGCTTGATGATGGCGGTCGCCTTCCTGACGGCAAATTATTTTTTCACAAAGGAGCTAAAACGTCGCGGCCTCGATGAACGCATGGCTGGACAAGTCACGATCATCGCACTCGTCGGCGGCGTAGCCGGGAGTAAATTGTTCTCAATTCTGGAGAACTGGTCCGATTTCATGCGCGATCCGGTCGGGCAATTTTTCTCACCTGCAGGACTCACATTTTACGGCGGATTTCTCGTCGCGATGGCGTGGATCTATTTTTATGTAAAACGAAAAGGCCTCCGCTTTGCAATGTTCGCCGATATGATAGCGCCGACCGTATTGCTTGCGTATGGCATCGGGAGAATCGGTTGCCAGCTTGCCGGCGATGGCGATTACGGAATTCCATCACGGCTGCCGTGGGCGATGTCCTACCCTCAAGGGACGGCTAAACCGACCTACACACTCGCCGATTATTTCAAGATGCATCCGGGCGAAAGTGCGGCATGGCATTACGATTCGCTTGCGAGTATTACCGTTGGCCGCGATCAGCTTGGCGAGCGTATTAGCCGCTTCGATCAGGTCGTGACGGTTCATCCGGCGCCTGTCTATGAGACGCTCTTTTGCGTGATCGCATTTTATTTTATCTGGAAATACAGAAAGAAATTCGATTCGGAAATCGGTAAAGTTTTCTCTATCACTGTCGTCGTTATGGGCGTCGAGCGGCTGCTCATCGAGTTCATTCGTATCAATCCGCTCTATTGGGGCCTTTCGATGGCGCAATGGATTTCGATTGCGCTCATTATGATCGGAAGTTACATGCTGGGAGTATATTATCCAAAACGAAAAGTCGGCTCCGTTCCATAATCCCGCATCATTCAAGTTTGCCAATTCGATGTAGGTCACATTAGGCCTATATTGTCTTATAAGAGGCCTATTAGCCTTAACGTACCTGCTTTTGCAAGGCACATGCTTTGCAGGTTTGGCGCGTCATGCAGACTGCCATTCGTGCGCTCACTGAAAAGCGAAAAGATAATCTCCTTCGCTCCGGAACAGGACAAAACAGCCTTCACGAACCGGGAATAAAACCATCCGGGCCAGATTTCGCCGGGTACACTCGCGGCGGGAAATTTATGGAGTCTCCCTCCGTAGGCCTGGCATGGACGGGTATTGGAATCGCGATAGGAATTAGCGGTTTAGCTCTTCGCCGAAAATCGAAATTTGCGAGCAACTTCACATTCCTGCTGGGTATCGGTTGTGTCGTCCGAGGCATTCGCGATTTATTGCATCCTACCGATCTAATGACTGAGCGAGAAACCGGCATGAAAAATCCGGCGGCTTCCATTCAGCATCTCGAAGGAATAAAAATCGAAGAAAGCGTGCTGATCGACCGGCCTGCGAACGAGCTCTACGCCTATTGGCGCGACCTCTCGAATCTCCCGGATATTATGAGCAACCTGCAGCGTATTGAAATCATCGACGACTACCGATCGCATTGGTATTTAAAAGGTCCATTCGGAATCGAACTCGACTGGGAAGCTGAAATTTACATGGAAAAGCCGGGAGAATTGATCTCCTGGCGTTCTCTGTCGGGTTCAGCGATCGAAACTGCAGGATCAGTTCAGTTCGAACCCATATCGGGTATCAGTACGAAAGTGACGATCATGATGAAAATAGAACCGCCGTTGGAGGATATTACTATGACCTTAGGGAAAATGTTGGGCGAAAATCCTTCATATCAGGTAAAAGAAGACCTCCTACGTTTCAAACGACTGATGGAATCTCGTGGATGAGTATGAATTTACGGTCACTCAGGCATAATGCTTGTAACGCTTTTGGCTCGTGCGAATAATCGGTTTTATGCTCTTAGGGCTATTTCCTATGAATGTCTTAAGAATTCAATATAAACCGGAGTTCGTGCAGCATGATAGGTTTTTCCGGCATCCGGCGTCCTCACCGACGTATTCGAACAGCCGGCCAGTCACACTTTTCAACATTTCAATCTAAAATACGACTATGGCAACAAATCAACAGAATGACAGCTCAAATATGAACCGCTCTACGAACCAGAATCCTTCGAAATCCGGTCAAAATCCGTCGAAGAGTGATCAGGGCGGCAACCAATCGAATCCTAACCGTCAGAGTGGCGGCTCGCAAAGTGGCAATTCCGGCAGTAATCCGAATCGCTCCAGTCAATCGGATAGCAGTCGGCAGGGCGGCACCACGCAGTCCGGCAGTAACCGCTAAGCCACATAGTTACACATTAGTAAGAAGGAGGATACATGCCGAATACCAGCAAACGCGGTTTCGCTTCGATGGATAACGATAAGCAACGGCTGATCGCGTCCAAAGGGGGGCGGGCCGCCCATGCGAAAGGGACCGCACACGAGTGGACGAAGGAAGAGGCGCGCGCCGCAGGCCGAAAGGGAGGCGAGAGTCGCGGAACACGTCACCATTCGACGACGCTCGAAGGTTCATTACAATCATCGTTACATGCGTCTGCAACGATGCAAGCATCGACGACGATGCAAGCATCCGCAACGATGCTGGCGACCTCTGGCTACGCAAGTAACTTTTTAAACGGCGCGGGAAGTTTGCTGCGGCGCGATGTTACGAATATCGTCGGCGATACTCCCGGCACGCAAAACGAAGTGCAACGAAACTATCAAAATTCGTAAACGCCCCTTTAAAAGGGAACGTGCGAACTCCGATTGGCGGAATGGCAATACTTCGAGCGTTCTTCAAACTGCACCACTTCGAGCGAACAATGCAACTGTTCGTACGGAATCTCGTGCGGTATAAATCTTAACGCAACGATGTCATCATCTGACGCTGAAAAAAAACCAAAGGCTGGCGGACCACGCATTACCAACGATGCGAAGGGCATCACCAATGATCCACGCGGCATCACCAATGATGCACGAGACCGCAGCGAAAACCGCAAGCATTCTTCGTTGCGGTCAAGCGGACAATTTGTCCGCTCGCTTTCGACTCCACCTGGTGAGCCATATAACGATCCGGGGTTGCGCAAAAAATAAAACGCTTGAAGCGAAAAAGAAGAGGTAAGAAGAATAGAAATATGCTTCTTACCTCTTACTATTTTGGAGATAACCGTTGCTCAGCTACGAGAGAATGGCTTGTACTTTGTTTGCCAATCGTGCACTTCACCCGATGTAATA
>DASZLH010000062.1:0-13669 GCA_035552495.1 Kapaibacterium sp. (SeqCode)
CACCGCGAACAGGTCGAGCGAGATCGAAGCTAAGATCGGCTGATGGCCGAACACGAATTTCCATCCTGCCTTCAGACTTTTTAACATCGATTCCTCTTTTACCCGTTTGGTAAAAGGACGATTGGGAATCAGGAAGACTCCGGCTACCGATAACGCCGTCAACACAACGTCCGCGACATAGGCTGCCGGGATTCCTATAAAGCCGGCGATAAGTCCGCCGATCGTCGGGCCGAGAATCGCGCCCGTCTGCCACGTCGAGGTATTCCAGGCTGCGCCGTTTGCATAAAGCTCTCGTGGCAGCACTTCCGCAGTGAATGCGAATGACGCCGGACTTAAGAATCCCGAGGCTCCCCCGCTGATAAATATCGCTGCATAGATCGGCCAGATGCCCGTCACCGGATAAAGCTGTGGCATCACAAACGAAAGCGCAAGTAACCCGCCCGACGATAGGATGAGCGCCGAGCGCGAAGCAATGATGAGCGTACGTCGGTTCATCACGTCCGCGATATGACCCGCAAAGAGCGCTACCACCAGCGCAGGGATCGCCTCGACCAGCCCCGCGATGCCGAGCGGAAGCGGATCGTGCGTCAGCCCGTATATCTGGTAACGAACAACGATGACTTCCATCTGGCTCGCGATCGTAATCGCAAAGCGCGTCAGGATAAGCAGCCGGAAATCCCGAATGCGAAGCGATGCATACGGATCATGGCTCGTGTTTAGGTCAGGACTGGCCAATTATCGAATAATTTTGATGTTGGTGTTGGGCGAGAATTCATGAAGGTCGTCTTCTCTTCAAATCTTAGTCCGTTGGCTTTTCGAGGTCAGAACAAAATCATTTGATGTTGGTGTTGGCCCGAAATTCATGAACCGGCGATCTTCCCTAAAAAGCAGTTTCTCTTTGAATTCAGAACAAATAAACTTGATGTTGGTGTTCGGAACTTGTTCATGAACCCTTATTGCCTTCCCTAAGAAATAATTTTCATGGGAATTCAAGTAATGTGACAATCGCCACAATGACAACATAAAAAGAATGAGATTTGGCATTTCGCATATAACAACACCAAAATCGCCATAAAAGTTCCGCAAATTCAATTAATTCTAAAAGTTCCTATTGAAATTCACCCTAAGTCCCTTATTTTTCTATAACTTACGGGTTCCAAAAATACAGACGTAATGACACCCCCTCCTTACCAAAGGAGGGGGCGGGGGGTGGTTGCTCGGGGGACTCCTTCACTCGTCACGGGCGCATACTCTGGCCCGTGTGCCGGGAAGGGCCTCCTTCCCGGCATTCCTTCGCGTGATTAGCCAATCGGGCAATATAAATACGAGATTGCAGATTTAACTCTATTAGGAGCGTTATCTTTGTAAGTAACGTCAATCACTTCTAAAAATATGAAAACATTTCTGACCCTTTCGTTCATTGTACTTTTTTGTTTTACTGCGTCGGCGCAGCAATCCCCTACCATCTCATATCAAGGTGTAATTCAAAACGCCGGTACACCAGTAAACGGCACACAAACGCTGCGTATTATGATATACGAAACAGCCCAGGGCAGCGCGCCACTCTACTCTGAGACGCAAACTGTGACTGTCACGAATGGTATCTTCGATGTCGCGATTGGCAGCGTGACTCCGCTCAAACTCGACTTCCACAATCAATACTGGATTGCCATATCAGTCAATGGCGGCGCGGAGCTTACTCCACGAACGCGCATGGGGTTTGCACCATATGCATTCCGAGCAATTATACCTGCTGTGGGAAAAGGAGCGCTGCAACGTGAAACTGGACAATACAATGTAGCTTTAGGAGATAGTGCACTTTATAGAAATACTTCAGGCTCTTTTAATACGGCAAATGGAGACTATGCACTCTACTTAAACGATACAGGTTCATCAAACGTGGCAGTAGGTGTCGCTGCACTATATAATAACACGTTCCAATCTAATCTTGTAGCAGTCGGAGATTCCGCGCTATTCCATAATGGGCTCGGTGCTGTAATTCCTATCTCGGATGGGGCTTGGAATACAGCTATTGGCTCTAAGGCACTCTATTCCAATATGACCGGCTTTGGCAATACCGCAACTGGAAATCACGCTCTCTATAGAAACACAACCGGGGATGGCAATACTGCAATTGGTGATAATGCTCTTTGGCAGAATACTACTGGCTATAATAATACCGCGGTAGGAAGGCTTGCATTGAATGGGGATACGATAGGAAGTGGGAATACCGCGACTGGTGCACAAACCCTTATGTTCAACATGGATGGACGAGAGAATACTGCAATGGGAGATGAAACGCTTTCCAGCAATTTGAGTGGTGATTACAATACTGCTCTTGGCGCATATGCCATGTACTGGAATACAGAAGGAAATAATAATATAGCGGATGGCGATTTCGCTCTGATCTCCAATACTTTCGGTTCTTACAATGTTGCAATTGGAGATAGCGCACTGTATCGTAATACCACGGGAAGTAATAATATTGCTGTTGGATTTAAATCAGGCCCTGACTCGTTAGGTTTTAGTAATACTATCTCGTTCGGCAGTCATGCAGTTGCAACCCAAAGTAACCAAATCGTTCTCGGTGATTCAAATATTACGGCGGTAATGTGCCATGGGGTCTATGCTGCCACGACTGCCCAATCTGCCAACATGGTCGTCAGTTCGAACGGTCAGATCATGCGGAGTACCTCATCGGCGCGATACAAAACAAATATTCGCGATCTCAATATCAATACGGATCGGCTGTATGATCTCAGGCCCGTCAGCTATACATCCAAGATTGATGGAAAAGAATATTTCGGTCTGGTGGCAGAGGATGTTGCCAAGATCATTCCGGACCTTGCTGAATATGCTCGCGCCGAAGATGTTATTCCTGGCTCGACCTCGAGCGCCCTTATCCCCGACGCTGTCCGATACCCAATGCTGTCTGTACTACTGCTCGAAGAGCTAAAAAAAGAACATATAAAAGTCGAAGACTTGGAACATCGCATTGAAGCGTTGGAGGAAGCTGCAAGGCATTCCAATAAAAATTAAAAATCTCTTTCTCCCGCCCGCACCTAAGTAAGGAAAGAATAAAAGTCGCCTACCTTTTATTCTCCTTCAAATACTTCACGATTTCGGGATGGCCAGTGCGGGTGAAATACTGGAGCGGCGTTTCGCCGGCGTTATCTTTTACATCTATCTTTGTGCCGTAGCCTAAAAGCGACGCGGCGGTATATTGGAACACGTTGGAGTTAAGATAATAGACCGCGGTTTTTCCCTCCGCGTCTTTTATATTCGGGTCGGCTTTCTTTTCGAGCAGCGCGCGGACGACATCGATGTAATTTCCTTCCACTCCAAACATGAGCGGCGTAATTCCTTCGGCGTTTCGGACGTCCGGTTTTGCGCCATCTTCGACGAGCGCGCGGACGAGGTCTTCCCTTCCGGCGTGCGCGGCCAGGTGCAGCGGCGTGTTGCCGGCGCTATCGCCGATATTCGGGTCCGCGCCGAGCCGCATCAGTGTATGGATCGTCTGCGGTTTATCTTCCCATACGGCTAAGTGCATCGGTGTTTGGTGATACTTGTTCAGCGCATTGATCGATGCGCCGTGCGCGACAAGTATATCGATGATCGAATCGTTACCATGATAGGTCGCAGAAAAATGGATGGGAAGATTTCCATTCTCCGATGGAATATGAATGTCGGCATGATGTTCGAGCAGCGTTTGTACCACGGTGACGTGCCCTCCTTCGGTCGCAAAATCGAGTGGCGTGTAGCCTGCAAAAGGCGAAGTTTTATTATTCACCGTTTCATCGACCTCCGCCTGATGCGCGAGCAAGAGCTCGACAACATCGTTGTACCCCGATTCGCATGCAGCGTCGAGCGGCGTCTTCCCTTCTTTCGTCGCCAATGAAATTTCGGCCCTATGTTCGAGCAATAGCTTCACGCATTCGAGTTTGCCGTTCTCGCTGGCTTCGTAGAGCGGCGTCTCGCCGTTGGTATTCGTGACGTTCGGATTCGCCTTCGCTTCGAGGAGTAATCGAACGACATCGGCATGTCCATTCGAAGCCGCGAGCGAGATCGGCCGCTCGTTATCCTGGTCCTTCGCTTCGATGTTCGCATGGCGCGCGAGGAGGGCGCTAACCGCATTCGGTTTTCCACCGAATGACGCCTCGGCAAGCGGCGTCCAGCCATCGGCATTCTTTTGATCGACCAGTTTAGACGATGACTTCAGCATCGCCTCGACTGACGCGCCATCGTCACGAAGGATGGCGTCCGAAATCGCATCGCGCGTTTGCGCGTGAAGATCGAGTGAAAATACAATAGAGAGAACGATGAGAAATACAATACGGCGAGTGTTCATAGACACACACAACAGTCAAGCGCGAACAGGAATTCACATCGTAGGGGCGCATGGCAATGCGCCCAAATTTTAACGTTGGGGACGGATGGCAATGCGCTCTTTCTTAATGCCGCTTAAAATACTGCACTTCGCGTTCGTGTTTTTCAGCGGCCTGTCGTGTTTTGAATGTCCCAAGATTGCGGCGTTTGCCGGTCTTCGGGTTTTTCTTTCGAGAATACAAACGGTAGCCGCCCGATGTTAATTTTCGTATCATATCGATGTTGCGTTAGTTTCTAACGCAATGGGTTCAAGCGAAATGCCAGCGGTAATCGGGAAGTTTTCTCGCTGCCAAAACGCAATGTAGACGAACGCGCATATCCACGATGACACACTTCCCACCAGCATTCCTCCGATCACATCGGAAGGAAAATGCGCGCCGACATAAATACGCGAGAGCGCGACGATCGGCACGATGAGCACTAGAATCACGGCCGTCACCATTCGCTTCTTTCGTCCGATATTTTGTGCGAGGGCAAGACGAAGGATAAGCATTACCGCAACCGTCGAGATTGTCTGCGCGTGACCGGATGGGAATGAATTTGCGTAAAGCGATTCGAACATGACATGGACGTGCACCTGCCCGCTCGCAATCGCCGAATGAAACACCGCAAGCGGTCGCGGTGCATGGACGAGATTTTTCAGGATGGAATTCATCGCGCCACCTAAAACTGCGGACGAAGCAAGCAGTATAAGATTTCGCTTGAAATTTCTCCGGTCGATCCAAAATAGCACAATGATTGCGATAGGAAATGCGACCCAGCCGTTTCCGAGCCATGTGGCATATCCAAGCCACAGATCGTTGATAGGCCCGTTCAGCCCATTATTGAGAACGAGAAAAATAGTGCGGTCTAATGCAGTCACGGCGTTTCAATTCATTCCAGCCGCATTTAGCTCCCTCATAATTAAGAGTGGTTGAATATTGTGTAGTATATTCGCGTTCATACTCGATACGATTTATACTCAAAGATGAGAAAACTTGGTCTGATTCTATACGCAGTCGCGCTTACCGGCGCGCTCGTGCTTCAATCGCAATTCCATCCGCAGAATGCTCGCAGACATTCCGAACCGATGGAAGAAAACATCGGCGTTAAAAACCTCTGGGAATATCTGCGCCTGCGGGACCCGACCACCGGAGAAATCCCGCGCAACATTCGGCAGAAAGAACTGGCGTTCGCCCAGCGAATCGAATTTCCTGCGACCGAGGCGAGACCGATGTCCTCCCCAACCATTCGCGCGACCGGCTGGACTTCGGCTGGTCCCATCAATGCCGGCGGCCGCACGCAGGCAATCGGCATCGATATTTCAAATCCGGCGAACGTCCTCATCGCGACCGCGCAGGGCGGAATCTGGCGGAGTGCCGATAGCGGACAAAGCTGGTCGCGGACGACGGCGCCCGGCCAACTCAAAGATATGACTTCGATCGTGCAGGATCAGCGCAATGGCAAAACAAATATCTGGTATTGCGGCACCGGCGAATTACTTAGCACGACCAACCGCAGGACAAGCGTTGTCGGCGATCCGCGCTGGCGTACCACCGATATTGGTGACGGAATGTATAAATCGACCGACAGTGGCAAAAGCTGGTCGGTGCTTCCGGCAACGGTCGATGCATCTGTCACTACGCTCGATAGTGTTTTCGATGGCGTCTGGAATATCGTCGTCGATAATTTTCATTCCGATCAGGATATTGTTTATGCCGCCGGCTTTGGCGCGATCATGCGCTCGACGGATGGCGGCACATCGTGGGCGCGCGTGCTCGGCGATGCGGCGCATCCCTCCTTCTGTACCGATGTTCAAATCACCTCGAACGGGACGCTGTATGCCTATTTAAGTCAACAAGTTGCGAGCGGCGGCTCGTCCACGACGCAGGGAGTTTGGCGCTCGACTGACGGTACTCACTGGGTAAATATTACTCCGCAAAACTGGCCTTCGGCAACGCAACGGTTGAAAATTGCAATTGCGCATTCCGACGAAAATATTCTTTACGTCGGCGGCTCGAACGATAGCGCAGGAAATAATCCAATCCTCTTCAAATATTCCTACAATACTGGCGATGGCTCCGGCTCTGGCGGAGCGTGGGAAGACCGGTCGAATAACCTGCCATCTGTTAGCTTCAATATTAATACGCCATCGACAAATCCCGAAGGCTCGAACACGCTTGGAGGGTATGCGGTCGTGTTGCGAGTCTTCCCCACCAACCCTGATGTACTTTTTTTCGGTGGCACGAATCTCTATCGCTCCGAAGATGGATTTGCATCGATCAATCAAATCGAATGGATCGGCGGGTATGGCCCCGACCCCAATGGCCCGTTCGAATACCCCAACCATCATCCGGATAACCATGACCTGGTCTTCTCGCCGGTCGATCCGGACATTGCCTACTCGGCCAACGATGGAGGCATATTCCGAACGCATGGCATTCGCGCCTTCGATGACAACACCTACCCAGTCACCTGGCAGGACCTCGACCACGGCGATGTTGCAAGCATTCTCTACGTCGTCGGGCTCGATCATGCGACACCGAAAGATTCGACAATGGCCGGAGGATTTCAGGACCAGGGATCCTGGATTTATTTGAATGCAAAGAATTGGGGTACCTACGATGGCGGCGATGGATGCTACTGCGCCATTGCCGATAAAAAGCAGGCATTCTATATGTCCTCACAGTTCGCGTATATCAACCGGTGGATTTTAGATGCCAATCTGGGTTACGTCAATGTTACCGGAATTCGTCCAGCCGGTATTCCGGACCCTCAGTTTGTGACTCCGTGGATGCTCGACCCTGCGAATACCAACGAAATGTATCTCGCCGTCAATAACACGCTGTGGAAAAATACCGACCTCATGGGAATTCCGCAAAACAGCCAGCAATATGAAACCAGTGTGAATTGGAATCAGATTTATAGCCTGAATCCAAATAGCTTGATTAGCGCGCTTGGGATGTCCACCGTGCCCGCCCACCGGCTCTATTTCGGCACGAGTGACGGACATCTGTACCGTATGGATAATGCCGATAATGCTTCCCCAACAGCTCGCGAAATCACCGGCTCGATCTTTCCGAAGAACGCTTTTATTTCCTGCGTAGCCGTCGACCCTTTAAATGCCGATAGCATAATTGTTTGCTTTTCCAACTATCATGTCGTCAGCTTGTTTGCGTCGAACGATGGTGGCACGACGTGGCGAAATATCAGTGGCAATCTCGAAGATAATGCCGATGGCTCCGGCGATGGTCCCTCGACGCGATGGGTCTCGATCGTACAGCAAAAAGGCGAGCGGTTATTCTTAGTCGGCACGAGCGTCGGATTGTTTTCGACGACCGATATTAGCGGCGCAGCCACACAATGGACACCAGAAGGAACGCAGACGATTGGCAGGGCTATAGTCGAGAACATCGACGTGCGTCAGTCCGATGGCTTCGTCGCGATTGCGACGCAAGGCTCCGGCGTGTTTACTTCGACGGTTGTTTCCGGAGTGAATTCGGTTTCGGGAGGTGCGGCAATCGCAAATGCGTTTTCGGTCTTTCCAAATCCGGCTTCGGGAGATGCGAATGTATCTCTTTCATTGCCGCGAGCTACGCATTTGAACATTTCGGTCGTCGATCTGACCGGAAAAACACGCGCAGTCGTTCGCGACGGAATGAGCGAAGCCGGAGCATCCCAATATTTAATCGATTGCTCGCGGCTCCCATCCGGGACGTATTACGTTACCCTTAGCGCGGGCGACGCCATAGAAACAAAACGGCTTATTATCGAACATTAGAATATTATTATGTCAGACCAGGAAGTTTTTTCCGATCCCGAACAGCAAGACGATGACCAATCGAAACACGATGATCGGCAAGCGCGGATCCATGCGGCTTTCGGTTCGCTAAACCGAACGCTCGGCCAGCGTGCTCGCGAAGGCGAGCGGCTAAGCGAGCAGGACGAGAAGCGCGTGCTCGGAATCCGCGAGGCTGCGCTCTCCGGCGACCGCGCGCGTGCCACAGAGCACCTTACGAAAGTCAAGCAGGAGTCGAGTTGGCTGTACGAAGAACTCATGAAGCACCCGGAAATCTCTGCCATTATGCGGGAGCTTTCGATCATGGGGCTGTAATTGTCTGAACCGGGATTGATGGGATATTGTGGATTTTTGGGATTTAAGATCCCGTGCTATAATTGAAATTATAGAAAAAGCAAACTCTGCTTAAAATTTCTTTGGGTGTCATTGCGAGGAGAACAAAGCTACCGAAGGGAGCTTTGTTCGACGAAGCAATCCATTGTGGGAAAGGGATTGCTTCGTCGAAATCACTCGCTTCACTTCGTGATTCCTCCTCGCAATGACACTCAAAAAATAGTGAAAGATTCCGAAATATTCAATGTGTGCTGACCACATTAATCCCTAAATCCCAAATCCGGATTAAGTGTCGCAGCTTTCCAGGCCGCGTTTTTCGAGATACTGCTGGTGATATTCTTCCGCGCGCCAGAACTGCGTGGCCGGTACGATTTGGGTCGCGATACGCCGTCGATACCGTCCCGATTGAGCGCGCTCTTCTTTCGATCGCTCCGCAATCAGACGCTCTTCGTCGTTATGATAAAAGATGACCGAGCGATATTGTGTGCCTATATCCGGCCCCTGCCGGTTGACTTCCGTCGGGTTGTGATTGTCCCAAAATACATTCAACAACGTTTCGTACGATACCTCATTCGGATCGAATTCAACTTCGACGACTTCGGCATGGCCGGTCGTATCGCTGCAAACATCTTTGTAGGTCGGGTTTGGCATCGAGCCGCCTTCGTATCCTACGGCGGTCGATTTCACTCCTTTTACTTTCCGAAATTCTGCTTCGACTCCCCAGAAGCATCCAGCTCCAAATGTGGCTTTTTCCATTCAATTTTCGATATAAAATAATGCGCTTTCTTTATTACACTCAATGAATGGGCGAAATTCCCTCGGCCGTCAAAATAAGTTGTTATATTTGAAGCCAAGTCCAATTCATGTTTGAGAACATTCATACATTTTCCCATCCAAACAAATATGAGATATTCATTTTCAACAACGCTCCGATTCGTCCTCGTCTCTTCCGCAGCTCTGTTATTTGCCATAGGTTGTGGCAAAAAAAATGACGCCGCGCAAAATGACACCGCCAATCATGCCGCATCGCCAAACGACGTTGCCAATACGGTAGCCAATGCCATGAACGCCGCCTCCGGTAATACTTCCGGCACGCATACCTCGGCGGCGCACGCCGTACCCTCCGATAAGTTGGCAGGCTTCCTGCCGACGATCTCCGGATTTAATGCGCAAGATCCCGAAAAAGCCAGCATGAATTTCAGCGGCACCGAATACTCGAGTGCTTCGCAGGAATTCCGTAACGGCGATAAAAATATCAAAGTAAATATTTTAGACTATAACTACATTCAGGGACTTTCGGCTGCCTACGCGATGGCCATTAATATGAATATCGAAAACGGCGAAGAGCTGCATCACGGCGAGAAGTTCGGTAATTTTCCGGGTTGGATCGACTGGAATAAAAAGTCGAACGACGGCACGATCGGCATTATCGTCAACGATCGTATCTTTATCGTTGTCGAGGGACACAATGGCGTATCGCTCGACGATATGCGAGCGGTCGTGAGCAAACTCGATCTCGATGGCATCGCAAAAGCATCGTCGTAAAGCGTTAGTCTCCCTTGACCGATCGTGGTTGGGGTCTTGCTTTTAATCTAAGTGCAGCAGGCGGCGAAGGCGTTATAGAAAGTACGACCGTCGCCGCTTCGTATTTTCCGGTAATGTACGGATGGTCCCCGTCGGCAAAATATTCGAAGAAATCGGGCGCCAGAACGGACGGCACTCCATAGATATTGGTAAGTGACGATTCCATATTCGCGAGATCGTTTGCCGTCGCGTGAGTGAATCCCATTGTGCCATACGGAGGAAAGGGCTTAATGCCCTCATGAGCTTTATAGGGGAAATAGAACTCGATACGATCGAGCGAGTCCTTCGTAAAATATGCTCGCGCCATAGATGGAATTCCCATGAAGTCGATTGGCGCAAAGACGAGCACTTTACTATCGTGGCCGCTCCGGTCACGCTCCCAGGTGCTATCGAGGACCGGAGCGTTCATGATCTTAAGCACTTCTGCACGCTCGAAGCGTTGCGAAAATATTGCAGGCGTTATCGGACTTTGCATTGCCGAATACAGCATACATGGCAATACCAATAATGAGTAACAAAGGGACATGAAGCTATATTTTTTAAAGTGCTCGAACCGTATTACCGATTTCCTCGCGATTGCACCCAGAACAAATAATCGCGGCTAAGCTGGTGCTGTGGATCGAGCAGGAGCGCTTCCCGAAACGATTTTTCTGCTGCCTGCGAATCGCCGTTCAAATGTTCGAGGATGCCCAGGAATGCGTACGCATCGGGGTTATTCGAATTCTGCGCGATCGCCTCTCGTGCCAGGTCCATCGCGCGCGGAATATCATGCTCCGCGAGTGCTTTGCGGGCCGATTCTAAATTCGAAGTCGCTTCGGGAGTCGGGTGCGCCGTATCGAGCGATTCGCGAGCAAGCACGCGACGCACGGTTTCCCGGACATCATTCGGCGAAAACGGCTTCCGAATATAATCGGAAACGCCGAGCGAGAAGGCTTCGAGCAGCGTGTCGATCGTAAGATACGCGGTGATAACAATTGCGGCTGTATGCTGATCGCGCTCGCGAATTTCCCGCAGCATTTCGATACCGTTGATCTGCGGCATTCGAAGGTCCATTAAAATCAGATCGTAATGACCGGCGCGGAATTTTTGAAGCCCTTCGAGGCCATTCGACGCAGTGTCGACGTCATAGTCCGCCGCGATGAGCGAGTGCTGGACGGTCAGCCGGATGTTTTTTTCATCATCGACCACGAGAATGCGGCGTTTGCCGGGGGCGATTGCCGGGTTACTTTTGGGCATAACCTTATCACGCTCGGACGGCGGCGAAGCAACGCCCACATTCGATTGGCCGGATACCTCCGAGGGCATCGGCGAAAAAGAATCGAATTCTTCGGTAAGCTTAAGCACTTCGATGAACGTATACTCTTCTGTAAACTCTGACTGCATCATTACAGTGTCTAATTTCTTTTTCCGTCGTTAGGGAATATCGGTGTAATTGTTCACTCTCCCAGTATTGGCCGACTTCTAACTTCTTACAAAAATAGGTGTTGATTGCTCCGAAGTCGTGGAAGGGGAATCAGTCCCGGCCGAGCGATCGGTCCATGGCTCGGTAGGAATCGTAAAGTAGAACTCGCTTCCGCGCCCCAGTTCACTGGTCACATGGATCGTACCTCCGTGTGCCTCAACTATTTCCTTAGCAATTGCTACGCCGAGTCCGGTCCCCGCTTTTGCGTCTTTGCTCCGTATAGCGAACCGCTGAAATATTTTTGGTAAAAACTCGGCAGGAATGCCGCTTCCTGTGTCTTTTACAAAGAATGTTGCAAATTGCAACTGACCGGTCTTGGTCTCTACATTGGGCTTACTCATCCCATTGGTCGGGCTCTCCTCGATGGATTTGTGCTCCGAATCGGGCGCAGAAGCCGTCTCGGAAGCAGAAGGAAGTGCAGAGGCTGACCCATCGCTGCCCGAACGCATAACTCCTACCGTCACCGTTCCTCCTTCCGGAGTGTATCGCATCGCATTCGAGATCAGGTTCACGAACACCTGCTTCAGGCGGTCCGGATCGGCATAGACATGCGGTACTGCAGGATCGACTTCGGTTGTTAGTGTAATGCCGGACTCCTGGGCTGGCGCGATAAAGGGCACCAGCAAATGTTCGAAGAACGAATCGAGCTTGATTTCCGTCGGCTTCACTTCGAATTTTCCAGACTCGATACGCGCCAGGTCCATGAGGTCGTTAACGATGCGCAAAAGCCGCTCGCTCTCTTCGCGAATGGCCTGCACGAACTGCTCCTGGACTTCGGTCATCGGGCCAAGTGTCGGTTCGGCCAATAGATCGACACTCATGCGGATCGCCGTCAAAGGCGTGCGAAGCTCGTGCGAGACCATCCCCACAAAATCCGAGCGCATTTTATCGAGCTCATAGGACTGCGTCACATCGCGCAGCAGCAACAGATAGCCGACGGTCCCCGGCGCGTCGCCCGATTGGATCGGAATAATATCGCGTGTCAGATACAGCTTATCCCCGCCGCGCTGGTGCTCGACGATCTCATTTCGGTTTCGTTCGCGCCAGCTACCCTTCAGCGCCGCCACACACAGCGATTCGAGCGCGGGTATACCGCGAGAAACTTCGAGGCAATTTCGGTTTTCGACATTCGTCAAATGAAACAGATCGCGTGCGCTGCGATTGATCGAGAGGATCGTCCCGAACCGGTCAATGAGTATCAGCGCATCGTCCATCGACTGGACGATGGATTCGGATATCGCTTTCTCTTCGAGGATCTTTTTCAGATTCAATTCTTCGAACTCAGCCAGTTTCTCTGCCATAGCATTGAACTGTTCGCCGAGCCGACCAATCTCGTCATTCGTTCGTGGAATAACTAATTGGTTTAGCTCCCCTGCCGTGATGCGCTTCGTCTTGGCAGTAAGCTCAATGACAGGCTTGACAATAACATCGGCGAACCGGACCGAGAACAGCACACAGAGAAAGAGCACCAACGTTCCCAGGACGGCAACCTCGGTTCGAATCCGGTTGCCTTCGGTCTCGGAATTTTGCGAAAGTTTTCCCAGAGAGCTGAGATAATCGTCTTCGACAAAATTGATTCGGGCTTTCAGCGTGTCAAACAGTGGATCGATTTCGCTGATAAAAATTTCCGTCCGCGCTTTAAAAAGCGAATCGCCCGATGGCTTTTGTTGCGCGGGCACTAACGAAGGTGATGTAATAAATTGATAGTGCAGTTCATTACGAATGGTCGTTGCTACGCGTTCGATTTCGTACAACGAGCGGTACAATGCAGGATTGGAGGAGAGCGGGCCCGCACCGGTCGAAATTTTAGTGAGTGCTTTTGCCGTAGAGGACTCGTCGTTATTGAACCGCGCGATCGCATACGGATCGTCCGGGCTAAAGAGCAATCTCGTCGCGCTCGCGCGCATGTGGCTCGCAGCGGTATCGAGTGTGTTGACGGTGGTCAGGACTTCAAACCGTTCGCTGAGCGTCGCACTCGTGGTATCCTGAATGTTGGAAAGATTGATCACCGCCCACGCGCCAATCGCCCCGATCAATCCGATGACGAGGAGGAAACCAACCAGAATTTTCGTGTGCAGGCTCTTAAACATATCCTCGAACCGAAGAGTCCGGCGATGCGCTATCTA
>DASZLH010000063.1:0-9105 GCA_035552495.1 Kapaibacterium sp. (SeqCode)
ACCCTGCAAATGCACCTGATAACCATCCTGCACCAGCCCTTTTATATTATTAGGCTGGTCGATGTCTTGAGTAATAGCTATTAAGCTATCTACCCCAAGTGAATCATACTTGACATACTGCGCTTGAGCGCGGCCTATAAAAATGACAGAGAAAAGAATAAAGATGGAAGCAGATTTGAGTTTCATATTTATATAGGATTGTAGTGATATAACTCACGAACCGGTGCAAAGTTACGCCGAATTGTACCTTTTGCTACAAAAACCTTACCGGACAGGACTATTTGGAGGCGAGACGAGGAAATATTTCGTATAATTTTTTCCATTGCTCCTGCATTGCTTCGGAGACGACCTTGACATCGGCCAAAACCGGCAGGAAATTCGTGTCGCCATTCCAGCGGGGTACGATATGCCAGTGCAGGTGTCCATCGATTCCGGCGCCGGCCGCGCGGCCCAAATTCATGCCGATATTAAACCCCTGCGGACGCGAGAGTTCGCCGAGCGCTCGCTCCGAAATTTTCAGCAGTTCCATCGATTCGATCGACTCCTGTGCCGTTAGCGATCCAAACTCGCTCGTGTGCCGCACCGGAATAATCATAAGATGGCCGCTATTATACGGGAAGCGGTTCATGAGCACAAACATGGAATCGCCGCGGTAGACGATAAGATTAGTCTCATCGTCAGAACTATGATATGCGTCACATAGGACACATTGATTCGATGGTTCTTTATCTGAAAACGACGATATATACTTGCTGCGCCAGGGAGAAAATAATTTTTCCATTAGCTTTCGATGGGAGTAATAAGCGGCTTCGTGCGGCGGCGGAAGACGCGCCGGACTGTTGCCGGCCCGAGCAGTCCCTGCGGACGTGTGATCATGAGAATAATCAAGAGCAGCGAATAAATTATCATTCGGTATTCCGGCACCGAGCGCAGTAATTCGGAAAGGGTCGTCAGGATAATGGCCGCGAGTATTACGCCGACCGTCGACCCCATGCCACCCAATATTACAATAACCACAATATCGATCGACGTGAGGAATGTGAAATCGAGCGGCGTAATATTGTAATTCGAATGCGCGAAAAGTCCGCCGCCCACGCCGGCAAAAAATGCACCGACGACGAATGCCCGCACTTTGAAGCTCGTCGTATCGACGCCCATTGCTTCGGCAGCGATTTCATCGTCGCGGACGGCAAGAAATCCCTGGCCATAGGTGGAGTTCACCAGGTTCTCGACACAGAATATTGTGATTGCCGCCACGATAAAGACCCACGTGAACGTCGTGAGCGGCATAATGCTAAAGCCGCGCGCGCCGCCGATATAATCGGTACCGGCAATTTTAAAATCGACATTCTGAATGATGACGCGAATGATCTCATTGAATCCGAGCGTAACGATCGCAAGATAATCGCCGCGGAGCCGCAAGCTGGGAATGCCAACGCCGAGTCCCGTGATGGCCGCGACCATTCCGCCGATGACGAGCGCAATCAGGAACGCCAGCGCGCCGGTTACGCCACTCATGGCATAGCCATGCGTGCTTAAATATGTGGTGATGACCGCCGAAGTATACGCACCGACCGCCATGAACCCCGCATGGCCGAGCGAGAACTGTCCCGTAAATCCATTAATGAGATTGAGGCTCACCGCGAGCGAGATCATGATGCCGATATACATGATCCGGCCGAGAATGTACTGGTTCAGCATCGGCGTCAGAAAGGACGCGCCGATGATGACGACAATCGCGAGGAGAAGTGCGGCGTAGGATTTCATCGTTCAGAATGCGTAACGCGTGGATGCGTAACGCGTAACGCGTGGATTGTTAGCTCTTGATTCGTTTCAAAACAGACACGCGGAGCGCGCCAATAATTTGGCCAACTCGTTCCGCATATTCCATAAGGGATTTGAATTTATCTTCTGAAAAATATCCAACATCGAAGGCCGAATATAATTGCGAGCGAACTTCGGCGCAGGATCCCTTTGCAATCATGAGAAAATGAACGAATTCTTTTTTCGAAGCTCGCTCAAAGCCTTCTGCTATATTGGAGCCGATCGAAAGTGATGCCGTGCAAATTTGATCGCGAAAACGAAAATCTTTTTGTAATTTAGATTCTGAAACAGCAAAATAAATTCGCTTGGTTAATTCTCGTGCTATTTGCCATGCTTCAAGCTCTTCGAAACGAGTAATCATATCAGTTCTTTTCAGAAATTTCGCAACTCACTACGCATTTACGCATTCCGCGTTCCGCGTTACGCATCCCGCGTTACACTTTTTCGATCTCTCGTTTGCCAAGCAAACCGCTCGGTTTAAAGACGAGGATAGCGATTAAAATTGCAAACGCGATCGCATCCCGATAGGTCGAAGCTGCGGTGCCGGAGACGAACGTCTCGACGAGTCCGATGATCAGTCCGCCGAGCGCCGCACCCGGAATATTCCCAATGCCGCCAAGCACGGCGGCGACAAATGCTTTGAGTCCTGGCAAAATGCCCATGAGCGGTTCGATGCTCGGATACTGCGTGCCATAGAGCACACCGCCCGCACCCGCCAGCGCACTGCCGACGATAAACGTAAATGTGATCGTCTTCGAAATATTAATACCCATCAAGCTTGCGGCTTGTTGGTTGAAGCTGACCGCCCGCATCGCCGTCCCAATCTTTGTCTTCATGACGACGAGCCGCAGCAGAAACATCAGCACCAGCGAAAGCCCCACGACAACGACGGTAATTGTCGTGATCGTAAGGTTATGGGTATGAATAAGAGGCTTGCTCGAAATGATCGGAGGGAAGCCGCGCGGATTGGCGCTAAAGACGAGCTGTCCGGTATATTCGAGGAACAGCGAGACTCCGATCGCGGTGATAAGCACGGTCAGCTTCGGACGGCTGCGCAACGGACGGTACGCGAGGAATTCGATTGTCGCGCCGAGTGCCGCACAGATCGTCATCGAAATAAGAAAGACCAGGACCGTCGAACCGATCGAGCCGACCGGAAAAAAGGCGCTCACCCAATAGGTCGCCGCATAATACCCAGCATATGACCCAACCATAAAAACATCGCCATGTGCGAAATTGATGAATCGCAGCACGCCGTAGATCATCGTGTAGCCCAGCGCGATCAGCGCGTAGATCGCGCCGAGCGAGATGCCATTGACGAGTTGTTGAACAAATTGCACTTCGTGATGATCGTTTCGTTATTACTTTAGGTCAATCGTCGCTTCCAGGTCAGCAAAGGGGAACGTGGACCGCACCCCATACTCCTGAAGCGGCCAGGACTGCACGACAGTTTTTGTGACAAGTCCCAACTCTTTCACCGCGTTATAAAGTCCCGCTTGCCGGATACTCGCTTTCGCCGGCTTGGATGCGAGCGGCAACCAGCAGAGGTCATCCTCGAAGAGCATCTCCTCCTTTGGAAAATAATAGATGGTATAATCCTCCGTATGGTGCGACTTATTTCCGATAACATATAACTTCATCCGATAGTCACCGTCGGAAATTGTCATGCTGTCGTTTAGTACTTCGAAGCGCACCGGCTTTGGGTCGAGTTGGAGGCTATCCGGTTCGAGCGTTCTGGGTGCGTTCGCGAGATAACGAATGTATGCGGTATCGAGCGCCGTCGAGAGGACGGTCACGCCCCGATGCACGAATGGCCGCACGCCGCCCAAATACCACGGATGATGATGGCCGAATACGAAATAGCGGATCGGCATTCCCGGCGCAATGTTTTGGGCCGCTCGCAGAACGGCTTCTCCATTCTCACTTGTGAGCGGCGCCTCTGCTACAAGTATGAAGGATGGGAATTTCACCACGAGCGAGCGGCTATCGGCTTGCTTCGTATCGAGGAAATAAATATGGTCGCTGTACTGGGTCGTCACGATCTCTGGCTTGCTGTTCGCGGGTTCCGGCGCAAAATTGAATTTCACCGAATCCGCGAACGGTTTGGGAGCAACTTCCTGACGATCGACCGCCGAAATGGTGACCACATCTTTCCTCTTGCCATTCGTGCGTGAGATCTCGATATGGCGAGGCACATCGAAGCCCCCAACATGCTGAAAATCACTGTAATGGAATTCCGCAGTTACATCACCATAAAGATCGTGCGCAGAGAGCATACGAACCGAGTGAACAAGCGTGTCGGATTTCGAGATCGAAACGGTGACCACCGTTTTGCTGATCGTTAGCGTGTACATCCACGAGGAGGAATTCTCGCTCATGGTTCGCTTCGCTCGCTGGCGATGAAATCGATCGAGAAGGATCGCCGGAGAGTACACGGCCGATTCAAAAGTTTCTTCCTCCCAATCTTTCTTGGTTATCTTCGCTGGGACCGTATCGCCAAAGTCGCAGGAGAGTAACTGTGCGGGCGAGTATTCTGCTTTGCCGGAATACAGCGTCCCCGACTTTGCCTGGAGTGTATCGAGCATGATGTAAGATTGCCCCCTAATCCAGATCGCTCCGGTCAGATCGTTCGTGTACGTTTGCCACGGCGTCGAGCTATGATAGAGGTGCTGGCTCGTTGCAGCATATGTGAGGTGTAAGAATCCCGTTGGAGGGACTTGCTTTTTCCAACAGGATTCAATCGGACTATGCGTTCGCGCGCCATGCGGCTTCGCGAACGAAGCCGTTGCGAACATCACAAAAAAAAAGAATGGAAAAACTTTCCGCGCAGGCCGTGCGAACGCCATGCTTATTCTCACGGCTGGAACGGCGTTAAGTCTTCTCCGTTTGGCCCGACGCGCTGCGCAAAATGGAATTTGCCGCCAACGACTTTGATGATCGTGATGGGCTTCTCCGCGTTGCGGTCCGCGCCGATCGTGATGCGGCCCGTTACGCCGGGAAAATCTTTCGTCGAGGCAATAGCATTTTTTAGCGCGAGGCTATCGGTCGAGCCGGCACGCTTGATGGCATCGACGAGAATGCGCGCGGCGTCGTAGCCGAGTGCCGCCATTGCGTCGGGCATCGTGTTGTACTTCGCCTGGTATTTTTTTACGAAATTCTGGACCGTCGTATCCGGATCTTCGGTCGCGAAGTGGTTCGAGAAAAAGGTGTTGTTGAACTGCTGCTCGGCGCCTTTCGTAAGCTCCGGCGAGTCCCATCCATCGCCGCCCAAAATGGGGACGTCGATACCAAGCTCGCGCGCTTGCCGCACGATGAGCGAGACCTCGGTGTAATATCCCGGCACGAAGATCACGTCCGGGTTCGCGGCCTTGATGCTCGTAAGCGGCGCGTGAAAATCTTTATCGCCCGAGGAGTAGGACTGCTCGCTGACGATTGCGCCACCCGTCGTCGAGAACGTATGCTTGAATGCTTCATCGAGGCCGACGGAGTAATCCTGCTTGACATCGGTGAGGATCGCGGCGCGATGTTTTCCGAGCGAGTGCATCGCAAAGCGCGCCATCGTCTGCCCTTGAAACGGATCGATAAAACAAATGCGGAAAATGTAATCGCCTTTTTTCGTCACGTCCTCGTTCGTCGAGGCCGGAGTAATCATCGGTGTAAGCGCCTGCTGACAGATCGGCGCGGCGGCCATCGAGCGGCTCGATGCTACTTCGCCCAGGATCGCGATCGCATGATCCGAATGGACGAGCTTCTGGACGCTGGCGACCGCGTCTTCCGTTTTGGACTGATCGTCCTCGGTCATCAGATTGAGCTGTTTGCCGAGCACGCCGCCGGCTGCATTGATCTCGTCGATCGCAAGCACATCGCCGTTATGCACCGACTGCCCGAAAGTCGCCGTGCCGCCGGTAAGCGATGCAAACTCGCCGACAGGGATGGTATCGCCGGCCGGTCCGCCCGCTGTGCGGCAACTCGAAATAAACAATGCGGAAGCAATCAAAGAACAGGAAAGAAGGCTTCGAGTAGAACAGGAAAGAAGACTTCGGGTAGTGTTACGCTTCGAATTTGCGAGAACGATCATTAGCGTTTGTAAATGTAATGAGTGACGAGTGATGAGTAACGAGTTAATACAATTCGTTGCTCATCCTTTAAAATGACGCAATATCCAACTATAAATATACGATGATTATGGGTCGGAACCGTGAAACATCGGAGAGAAAAAGGGTTGCCATCTCTCGAATGCCGCAACATTTCACCTTGCACCCAATCGCGCGAGCGTGCGGACGTAGGAGCTTTGCGGGTACTCGTTGCGGAGACGTTCGTACCACATATTCGCGCCCTGCTTGTTGCCCAAATGCAGGTCCGCACGCGAAAGTTTATACAATGCCATCGAGCGCTTGTATTGCGGCCCCACCTGTGCTACATATTGGAAATAGGGCATCGACTCGGCATAGCGGTCCGTCGCATAAAACGATTCGCCCATCCAGTAGTAGGCATTCGGAACGAGCTCCGGCGGCCGTCCCGTCGTTACGATCTGCGAAAAGAGGGCGATCGCTTCATCGTAGCGGCGGCCATTGTATGCGCCGAGCGCGGCTTCGTAGAGGCCGTACTCGGTCAGGTTTGGCTGTGGAACGAAGCCTTGTGTTGGCGCGCCCCAGGGTGTGCGCTGTGGTGGCGGCATATATCCGGGCGGCTCGGCCATAGGTGCCCGCTCCTGATCTTCCTGGCCCAACTGACTTACGCGCGAGAGCGCGCTATCGGCGTGGTCCAGAACGGATTTTGCGGATGGCGTGCCGGGTGCCGCAGCAGGTTGAGCTGCTTGATTGCGCGCCGCCGCCGTGCGATTGCTACGCGACGAACGGCAGGAGGCGACGAATACCAGACCGATCGCAAAAAAAAGAACCGTGCGAGATTTCATTATTGCCTCCTGATTAATATAAATTAAATTTCACGCCTAAGGTCAGCGCGACGCTCGATGCCGAGCGCTGCGAATCTTTCAGATAGAGCATCGCGGGGTCGGTCTGCGGTGTCAGCGATGCCGCGCCCGTCGGCGAACTGCCGCTAATATCGTAATCGTAGATATACGTGCTCATTTCGGTCAGTCGCATTTCGGCGTAGAGATCGAACATGCTGTTGCCATCGTTCGGATCGTACATCATCGGGAGTTCGAACCCGATCGCGCCATACAGCCCGAAGGGGAGCGGCGGGTGCATTTTGCGCGAGAAGCTCGCTGAAGGATTGTTCGAATAACTTACATCTTCCTGATAAATCCCAACCAGATAGACGCCGCCGCCCGCGCCAATATAGACGGAGGGCAATCCGCCGCCAAAATTCGTCCGGGCATTCAGGCCAAGCGTGACCGGAATGTAAGACGCCGTCCGTGTGGTCGTTTGAAACGCGCCGCCAATGCTCGGATCGTTCGTCGTGCCGCCCGTCGAGAGATCGTAGCCTGTCGCGGCTTCGAGTTCCAGCCCAACGACCGGCACGATGCCGCTCGCGCTTCCGAGCGAATCCATGACATCGACGGTAATCATCGGAAGATCGAGCGCGAGATTGAGCTTCGCGCCCTGGCCGGTGCTCCACCAGACTTCATCCGAGCCATTCTTTCCGTAAAGCTGCCTTCCGCGGCCCAGTCCCCAGCCGGCGCCAGCTTTGACACTCATGATCGTCGGCAGCGCGTCCGGCGCGCCAACATCCTGCGCCCAGGCAGAGGATGTCAAGACCGTTAGCGGCAATACTACAGCGAGAATGACCGTGCGAATCGAACCAATACTTCTAATCATAATGGATAGGAATGTGACAGTCCATCAGCGAAACCACCAAAAAAATCAGCTAATCTCGTTATAATTTCTTGATACGAGCGCGTGCGCGGTCGCTATATTCCGAACTCGGATAATCGGCGAGCAGACGCTCGTACGCATCGCGCGCGCTGGTCTTGAGTCCCATTTTTTCGTACGTCTCGCCGAGCTTGAACCGCGCGGCCGGCGCTTTGCCGGACATCGGATACTGCTCGACGACGGTGCCGAACTCCTGCAATGCTCCATCGTAGCGCTTGAGCGCGTAATCGCTCTCGCCTTGCCAATAGACATAATTACTGGTGAATGGGCCGTGCGGATCGTCCTGCTCGAGATCGTGAAATGCCTGGAGCGCGCTATTGAACTCGTTCTCGTTATAGAGACGCATCGCGGTCGAATACCGGTCCTGCAAGGCATTCGACGATGGCGCCATGACCGAAGCCGGCGGTGCAGCATTCGGAGCATTCGAAATATTATTTGGCGGCGTGTAATTCTGAGGTTGCGGGTAATTCTGAGGCGACGCGGAATTCTGTTGCGGCGGATAGTTTTGCGGCGGCGGGTAGTTTTGTGGAGGAGCGTAATTCTGTTGCTGCGGCGCGTAATTCTGTTGAGGAGCGTAATTCTGCGGCGGAGTATAAACCGGAGGCGGGGGAGTGTAGCTCGCGGGAGGATCGGATGGTGGAAGACCCATACGCGAACGGAGCATCTGGACTTCCTGATCGAGCGCGCGAAGACGCTGGTGGTCCGTAGCGACGAGCGACGAGAGCGAGTCGATGACTTCGGTCAGCTTTTCCTCGATGAGGAGCAGCGAATCGCGCGAGGCGCCGCCGCCCTGCACGCCACCGGCCTGCGTGCCGCTGCGTGAGGATCCATTGGCAGCGGCGGCTTGTCCCCGGCGGGACTGCTGCTGCGCCGTCCGGCAGCCTAAGCTACCGAACGAACCCATTCCAATTACCAGCACGATCAGGAGCGCTATCTTATCGCTTCGCATCAATGAAACAGTCACATATAAGGCGCATAGTGGCGCACCGAAATGTCGCCAGGGCTATTTATTTATAACCCGGAGCCATTTTTTATGGCTCCCACTCTACAAAGATACAACTTTATCGTGGCGAAGCGGCGTAAAAGAGTGCCTCAGGCGAACGCTGGGGATTGCGACGAAGGTTGCAAACCAAGTGGCGGAGTCGTCCTGAGCTTGCCGAAGGAAGTACTCATAGCGCGCCTAAAATGCAAATCAGCGGCTCTCCTTCACAAGATAGCCGATAATAACCTGATTTACGAGTACATCAGGGTTAACGCCGAGTTGCGTCGCTCGCTGTCGTAATTGCTCCGCATTGTCAGGATGAATTCGAAGCGGTGCGTATTTTTCAGGAAATGCCCAAGGACAACGAAAACAGTCTAGCGAACATCCACGGCAAGATGTGCTTTTGAAATTATTGCATTCATCACACAGCGGTTGCCAATTGCTGAGAGCGTCAGCGCCATTGAG
>DASZLH010000064.1:0-29350 GCA_035552495.1 Kapaibacterium sp. (SeqCode)
AATGGAACGAGCGTGACGAGTTCGCGCGGAGTGACATCGGTAAGCGTCTTCCACTGATCGGGGAGCGTCCCGAAGAACATGCGCTGTAATGTCCAGAGCATATAGGCGGCGGTGAGAACGAGTCCGAGCGCAGAGAGGATCGTCCACATTTGCCACGTCTGGAAGGAACCGATAAAAACAAATGCTTCGGAAATGAAACTCGAAAGTGCCGGCAATCCGAGCGACGCGAAAAACGCAATGACGACAAGCGCGAAATACCTCGGCATTTGGTTGGCGAGCCCTCCGAATTCGAGCACGCCACGTGTCTGCGTCCGATCGTAGAGCACCCCGACAATAAGAAAGAGCATCGCAGTCACCGTCCCGTGATTGAACATTTGGAACACGGCGCCCAACATCCCCTGCGAGTTCAGCGATGCGATCCCCAGCAGCACATACCCCATGTGACTGATCGAACTGTATGCGATGAGCCGCTTGAAATCGTGCTGCGCCATAGCGCAGAGCGCGCCATAGACTATATTGATAAAACCGAACATCGCTATGTACCAACTGAGCGCGACCGCTATCTCCGGAAAAATGCCCAGGCACAACCGCAGAATACCATAACCGCCCATCTTGAGGAGCACACCTGCAAGAATGACCGAGATAGCTGTGGGCGCCTCGACGTGAGCATCCGGAAGCCACGTATGAAATGGGAACATCGGTATCTTGATCGCGAACGCGAAGAAAAGTCCGAGGAAACCGGCGTATCGCCAATAAGTGCCAAATCCGTAGAAGATGCTGCCTTTAAGTTGTGCGGCGGGGTTCATCATTTGCAGCATACTGAACGAGTGGTATAGCTCCGGCTTGTGCGTTAGCTGGTTCAGTATAACTGCATGAGTGCCCGGCGCAAAGAGCATCACTTGCGTCGAAAAATAGAGGCCGATCATGACGAGCAGCATGACGACCGAACCGAGTAGTGTGTATATAAAAAATTTGATTGCCGCGTACTCGCGCCGCGCACCGCCCCAAATGCCGATCAGGAAATACATCGGCAGTAGCATCAACTCCCAGAAGATATAAAACAAGAAAAAATCGAGCGCGCAGAACGTCCCCATCATTCCGGTATCGAGTAGCAGGAACATCAGAAAATATCCCTTTACATTGCGCTCGATCGAAAAGCTCGCTACGGAGGCGACGGCGCAGATGAGCGCCGTCAATAGTACCATCGTGACAGATAACCCGTCTAAGCCCATGAAGTAATCGATGGCAACATTGCCGAAGACTCCCAGCCCGCCCAATCGTATCCAGGGCAGCCGCTCGACAAACTGAAAACCGCGAGGGTCGTTAATTCCGGCGAGATTGTAATTGTAATTTATCCATACGAGAATCGCAAGCGCAAGCTGAACGAGCGTAATCGCGACCGTAATACCGCGCAACGATTTGATCGCGCCGCGCGGAATGAACGCCAGCACGATCATGCCCGCAATCGGAAGAAACGTCAGAAGACTAAGTGTGGGGAGTTGTGAGATCATTCCATCGAGTGATGAGTAACGAGTAAGGAGTATCGAGCGATGAAAAGCTCGATACTCCTTACTCCGTCCTCGTTACTATTTTATCAGTGTCATCGCGCGCGTTTGCAGAATGCCGTCTTCGGTTTCGAGCGTGCAATAATAGACACCCGGTTCGAGATTTTCCGCATGGAACGGAACAGTCTGCATCCCGGCATCCATCATGGCATTGACTACTACTGCAACTTCCCGGCCCAATGCATCGTAGACGGCAAGGCGCACAAACTCTCGCTTCGGAAGCCCGAACGAGATCGAAGAAACATGCTGAAATGGGTTCGGGCTGTTTTCAAGCGTTATGGTAGCGTTCTGGTCCTGCACTCCATGCACGGCTGCGACGGGCGAATCGTCGATCGTATCCGAAAGCGGTTCGGTGTAGCTTGCGATACCGCTGTTGCTCGAAATAGTGCTTACCGTAAAGCTTCCATTGCCACGATAAATACTCAGGTCCGAGCCATCAGAAAGATAGCTTACCGGAATGCCAATCGACGACCACGTCGCGCCGTCGTCCGTCGTCCGATAAATCCCGACATCGGAGGTAAGGATCGCTTCATGCGTTTTCGAAATAAACTGCACCGCACCCGGCGACATACCAGCGACCGGCATAGTCATAGACTTCCAAGTGCTCCCTCCATCCGAAGAGAGCATTATTCCATTTGCACCCGTTAGAGAAGTGGCACCTGCTGGACGGAAACACGCGATTCCATGCACGCCATCCCAATCGAACGACACGGAAAGCGAATGCTGATAGGAGGTCGCTGAAGTTTTCCACGTCTGTCCGCGATCAGTCGTATGGAGAATCTGCTTGGAGTTCGTTCCGAACCATCCATTATCTCGGACCCACGTCGTGGCGTTATTCCAGCTTGCGATCGTGCCGCTCGATGTCGTAGCTTTCGCAGTCGGGTTCCATGTATTGCCACCGTCCGTAGTAATGCCAATACCCCATCGGCCGCTTTTCGGATCGCCAATAAAGACACCATTGAGCGAATCGAAAAAGTGAATGCTATTCACAAAAGGAGTAATATTCGATACATCGACCGACGTGAAATCGAGCCCGCCATCGTTCGTAAAAATAACCGATGCCGTGCTGCTGCTGCCCGTACCGAACCATGCGTGGTCGGCGTCCAAAGCGGTTACATCGTAGGGTGCTTCAGTGCCATCGTTCAACAGTGCGGTATTGCTCCACGCTCCTTGTATTTCACGAGCGAATGCCGATTCCGTTTGAAATCCGGTCTGCTCGAAACCGTATGCAGCCCACGCATCGCTATGAGAAATCCGCGCAATGCTGGTTCCGAGTGTGGCCGTCTGCTCGACCCCAAATCCTGGCACTTTCATGAGCGGTAAATAGAGGGTAAGTGTATCCAGGTACGAAGCGCCATCGCCAACCGCGAAGCGGAGTGGCATTGCTCCTTCGCAATAAACGCCTGTTCGTGTGATCGAAAAATCACCGGAAGCCGTAGCCTCGACGGCCATTGTACCGAGCGTCACTGCACTTCCGGAAACAGTATAACCGAGTCCCGGTACGAGCACCGCCGTGAGATTGCTTCCATTGCCGGTCGCATTTTTAAAAGTTATTTTCACATCGTAGGCTTGGCCGACGGCGCGAAGGGAATCCGATGCTACGCCACCGATCGAATATCCGGTAATAAATAGACCCGGCCCAGGCGCGGCCGTGACAGCCTGTCCGGCATTGACTCGGCCCCAATAATTATAACGGTCGTTCGAGTTGACGACATTGTCGCAGGTCTGGATGATCTGCCGCGCAATGAAATGCGCCGGCCAATCGGGATGGAGCGATGCGACAAGCCCCGCAACTCCGGCGGTGAGTGGGGATGAAAAACTCGTACCACTTTCCTGGCCATACGAGCTGTTGCCGGGATAATCTGTACTGAGAACATTATCTCCCGGAGCCCAAACATGTACGGTATGGCCGTAATTACTATATGAAGAAGGTGCGTCGTTTGCGTCCGTGGCTCCGACGCAGAGTACGCCTGGCATATCGGCAGGATATTCCGGACCTGCATCGATATCGACAGAAAAATTTCCGGCCGCAACGACCATAAGCGCGTTGCGAGCGAGTGCTTCCTTAATGAGTATAGTCCCCCATGCTACATCGGCAGCGTTCACTGGCCCGCCCCAGGAGCAATTGATAATCCGCGCGCCTCGATCGATCGCAAACTGGACGCCTTCGTACCCGGCTGCAATGCTTTGATCGTCGTAGCCGGCTTTGATTGCAAGCAGCCGGCATCCATAGCCTATGCCAGCAATTCCAGTCCCATTGTCTCCAGTTGCGACCGCGCACCCTGCCGTCAACGTTCCATGATTGGCGCCCGAGATTTGAGGTCGTGGATTTCCGCTCGGCACAAGCGTTGGAAATTGCGTGCCGTCACCAACGACGTCCGCTCCGTCCCAATCGTCGATAATGCCATCGCTGTCATCGTCAATGCCGTTTGTACGTTTGTCATGGCCCTGCGCGTCCAGCCCGACTTCGCCCCAATTGATCTTCAGCGCGTTTTTCAAGTCCTCATGGTCGATATTCACCGCCAGATCGACATCGGCAATAACGACGCTGGTATCTCCGATCGTTGTATTCCACGCATTGAATACATTCATGTTCGTCAGCGCATATTGTTGGGCGATCAAGGGGTCGTTCGGCGTTTTCGAGATGGGAAACAGATAGCGCGCCGAACCACATTCGACCTCACCCGTCGAGAGCAGCATGGTAAGGGCGGCGTGAGGATCGATTTTCGTGTTCGAATAATAAATACAATACATGCGGCCGATACCGAGCGTGCGGGCAATCGAGTCCTTTGGCGCGTATGGATCGAAGGGGACGATCTCCAGAATGCCGAGACGAAGGAATGCTTGGTGCAAAGCATCCCCGCCGACCGACTGGACCGACGATCCTTTCGTTGCAATCTGGCCCATTATTTTCGCGCCTTCGCGGAATTGAACGTAAACGACGCCAGGTACGCAAGGTGTTATTGTGGCATGTATTGGGAGGCCCTTTGAAAGGGCAGGGGCGGCATTGCGGTCGGATGCAAGCGCGGAGCCGATCAGCGCACATACGAGCATGGGAGTACAGAACAATTTTCCAAACATAGTCACAGTCCTTTCAATGATAAAATGGCCGAAGCGCACCCATTCAAAAAGCGCACTTACGATTCAGCGCCCTTTCAAGGGGTGCTTGCTAAAATCACATAACGAACAATTACAAACAATACGACAACCCCCGCAACTGTCCAGGCCAGATAGGTCTGAATCCGGCCAGTCTGCACCGAACGGACGAGGAGTCCTAGAAACTGGACTGTCGCGCCTACCAGCGTGACAATTCCATCGACGATATATTTATCGAACCATCCGACTGTTCGGGCAGCAAAAACAGTGACGCGGGCGCTTGCATTCACGATGCCGTCGAGAATATTCTCATCGGCCCAGATCGCAATCCGGGCTGTCAGCAGGAACGTCCCGACGATAGCATAATCGTAGATTTGATCGATGAACCATCCTTTTTTGCTAAACCAATAGAGCGGCCGGAACAGGACGACTCCCAATATTGGCATTCGACCGAGGCTCCCGGCAAGCCCAGGTCGCAGAATATAAAACAATCCGGCCAGTAAAAACCCCAGGAATGCGACGCCGAGTGAAATACTCATTGCGAACGAAGCATCGTTCCCGCGCTCACGTTCGAGCGCGATTTGATGGGGCATAGGCGATGTAGGGAGCGCGAAAATATCAGAGGGTAACTCGGACCCCTTCATAGGACCGCCGGCGATAGTATATCCAAAGGTCGGCGAAGCATTTGGATTATTAAGTATGGTCGACGATGCTGCAATACCCGGAATTCGATAGCCCGGTCCCTGCGGCGCAGTCTGTGGAGGAATTATCTGTGCCGGAGTCTTGATCCATTTGTAAAGAAACCAACCATGATCGGCATCGATCGGATTACGGCCATACCAAATCCATAGCGAGAGCACTGCAAGCACCACAAGTGGGACAGTCATTACTCGTGGTGATTCTCGAATCCGTTCGATCAACTCCGGCTTCCTCGGAACGCCAAAGAATACAAGAAAGACTTGCCGCCACATGTAAAACGCCGTCAGCATCGTAACACCGAATCCTACATAGGGTAGAGCCTGTGCTATGCCGCCCTGCAGCGTTCCATACGCTGTCGCGCCGGCAAGGATTTCATCCTTCGACATGAACCCTGCCATGAGCGGCAGGCCGGTGATCGCAAAGGTCGCGATCAGGAACGTCCATCCGGTGATGGGCATTTTTTTCAGGAGTCCGCCCATGTTACGCATGTCCTGCGCATCGGTCTCATGGTCGTGCGTTGCGTGGAGCGCCCGGTGCATCGCATGAATGACCGAGCCGGAACCCAAAAATAAGCACGCCTTGAACGCAGCATGAGTGACCAAATGGAAAATTCCCGCAGCAACAGCGCCGGCACCAATCGACATGATCATCAGGCCAAGCTGCGAAATCGTCGAATAGGCAAGCACGCGCTTGATATCGGTTTGCGTGATCGCGATCGTCGCAGCAAGCACGCTCGTGAACGCGCCAACACACGCTACGACGAGCATCGCATCGCCTGTCAGCATCGGGAAAATACGCGCGGTCAGGTACACACCCGCCGCGACCATTGTGGCAGCATGAATGAGCGCCGAAACGGGCGTCGGTCCCTCCATAGCATCCGGCAACCAGACGTGCAGCGGAAATTGCGCGCTCTTTCCGATCGCCCCGGCGAAGATGAGAATGCCGGCAATGGTGAGCGTGGTCTCCGGTGAAAAGCCGAGAAAACTGAAGGAGAGCGGCAAGCCCTGATTGATAAATCCAAAGATCTCCCGAAAATTAAAAGTGTGGAACGTCCCAAAGAGCAACAGAATACCGATCCACATACAGGCATCGCCGATACGGTTGGTCACGAATGCTTTCTTCGCGGCGTATTGCGGCGCCGGACGTTCGTACCAATGCGCGATCAGGACATAACTCGAAAATCCGACTAACTCCCAAAAGATCAATAGCCCGAAGAAATTATCAACGAGCACAATACCGAGCATCGAAAAGGTGAACAAGCCAAGATACGCAAAGTACCGCGAGTAGCGAGTATCGTTCTTCATATACTCGCTCGAAAAAATATGGACGAGAAAACTGATCGCGGTCACGACGACCATCATAATAGCCGTTACATTATCGAGCAGTACCCCATTGGTAATCGCAAGTGGACCAAAGCCCGGCACCGAGCCGAGTTTTATCCAATCGAAACTCCACTCGATAACTCCCTGCGGGGCGCCTTTGAGCTTCATCCACGCAACATAGAGAGAAAGTACTAAACTAAAGGCGATCGCGGGAGTTGCGATAAGATGCGCCCGATCGGAAAGCGCCCGCTGGTTGAAAATGACAAGCACGAATGCCAGGAGTGGAAGCCCCAGCGTGACGAGCGATAGAAGAACGAGTGGGTCCATGCTTCAGTCGTGCAGTTCGTGGACTTGAGCGATATTTACCGACTGGAATCGCTTATATAAATTCAGCACGATAGCGAGCGCAACCGCGGCCTCGCACGCTGCTATAACAATTACGAAAATCGCGGTAACTTGGCCACCGAGATTTATTGCGCCATATCGAGTGAACGCGACGAAATTAATATTCGCGGCATTCAGGATTAACTCGATCCCCATCAGCACCGCGATCGCATTTTTGCGGGTAAGCATCACGAAAATACCCAGCACAAGTAAGATCGCGCTCAGTATTAAGAAGTGATTTAGACTAACGGGGAATATGGAAATAGTCGAGTTCATAATTTTGGAATTACGAATTGAAATGCGAAATCCCGAGGTGTCATTCTGAGCGGAGCAAGACGAAGCGATAGCGGAGTTTTGCGGAGTCGAAGGATCTCTTGCCATTTACAAGAGATCCTTCGACTCCGTTCGATCCTCCTTCGTCGGATCGAACTCCGCTCAGGATGACAGTTCGACTTAATCGGAGATACCTTCATTACTGACTTTCGAAATTCGTAATTCGTCATTCGTAATTTTTTCGTCTCTCCGCGCGATCGTCGCGGCCCCCATAAGCGCTACTAATAACACAACGGATACCAACTCGAAGGGCAACGCGTAATCCGTCATTAGTAGCTTACTGAGTTCCATCGCCGTGCCACGGCTGCCGCTCTTATCGAGTACATCCCTAGTCGTGCCTTGCGGCTGATTTATCGTTTGTTGAACGGCGTCATGATTCCACAGGGTCTTGGCCCACGGCTGGTCATTATACGAAATCCAATGCGCGCTCGAAAAAACCGATACCAAAATAAATAACAATGCCGCGCAAAGGATTGCTGATGGAATCCGGGATTTTATTGCTGCGCGAATGTCGATATTGGTGACGCGATTCGTCAGCATGACGCCGAAAACAAGCAGCACGAGAATGCCGCCAACATAAATGAGAATTTGGCTGACAGCGAGAAAATCGGCGCTAAGAATTACATAGATGCCGGCAACGCCGAAGAACGTAAAGAGCAACGAGAAGGCAGCATGCACAATATTATGCGAGAAGCAAACGAAGATCGCCGAGAGGACAATCGTCGCAGCAAAAAGATAGAAGAAAATATCGAAGAGTGTCGGCATTATTCGCTGGGTTGCTCCTCGCTGGAATCGTTTGGTTTGGCGGCCGGCGCTTTGAATGGCGGTGGCTTGATCGTTCCAGCAGGATTTGCTAAATAGGGCGGCGGCTTTATAGCACCGCCCGTTGCCGCGCTTTGCTCCGCGACTTTTGCAGCGCGCTCGGCTGCCTGTTTCGCGCGCTGGGCATTCGCCTCGACTTCCCAGTGTTTCCAATTTTCTTCATGCTGATGCGCCTCGTCCGCGTCCATGCTCGCGAAGTGATAGAGCAGGTTCTCGCGCTTCTCTTCCGAAAACTCGAACACTTCCGTCATCACGATACACTCCGTTGGGCAGGGCCAGATGCAGAGCGAGCAATAGCAGCACTGCGCCATGTCGATATCGAACGTTGTGACCCACAGCGATTTCTTCTTCGCGTTTCTCGTCGTGATCCCGAGGTCTTCGCCAGGCACCGATTTCACAGTGTCGATATGAATGCAATCGACGGGACAGGCGCGCGCGCATTTATCGCAGCCGATACAATCGTCCATATTAACATACAGCCGGTTGCGCGCCCGCTCGGGCAGAATGTACTCGTTTTTCGGTTCAGGGTACCGGCGCGTTACTTTCCTTCGCGCGAGGTGACGCAATACAATCGCAAGGCCCTTCATGGCCGTCGAGAGCGAGCGCGAAATATCTGCAAAGTATTTTCCCACTACAATTGAAAATGGCGAAAAGACTTAACACAACGAGGGGAAGGAGCAATCCAGCCCGTCGTTATCCTTACTATAATTGAAGAAGAAATTGCGAAGGAGTTATTGCCGGAATCCTGCCAACATTAAAATCTCTTACGTTGCTCGTTACGATGAACGCGGAAGTTGCCGTGTGAGCCGCAGCCTCGACGATAGCGTCCTCAAAGTCAACGATTGGACTTCTTCGAGATCAGTCAGGATCGCCTTATCCACTGGGATGATTTCGAGTACATCCAAAAGCTCTCCCGATAATTCTCGAGCCTTTGAAATTCCAAGTGATTTTTTTAGAAAATCGTCGGAGCGGCGTGGGAGGGAATATTGCCAGAAATCGCTCCTTTTCGACACAGGCTAAGGACCGTCATTGCGGAATCGAAGTCGCCTCGAAGCAGATAGATGTCAAGAATGACGTTCAGGTCAATCGTTACGACCATGCTGGAGAAACTTCTTCGTAAGATATTGCATCCGGAGCGCATCGACGTCACTATCCGGCGGCAAAATGCCAGCCCACGACCGGATCATAGGATCGATGTCACGATCGGTGGCATGCCGGAGCGTGCGAACAAGATAATCGAAGACATCATCGACCCTCATTTTCGTCCGCTCTGCAAATGAGCGCACAAATGCCGCTTCGGAAGCCGGCAAGTCGATGGTAATATGTTCGGAGCCATTCATAATAATTTATGAATGTTCAAGTGAGGAGATTAGTTCGTGCTGAAGCGAGCTTACGTGCCAACCGTTACCGATCTTCGTTACTATGAGAATACTCTCCAATTACATCCGGTGTAATCAAATATCCAAACACTCCGATCACTTGCAATGCATGGCCGATCAGCGCCAGGATGGTTAAATGATCGAGCATGTTCGAGACATGATTTAACCCTTTCCACTCGATAAACCACCCGATTGCAGCAATGATTGTACCGATAAAAAATACCAATGCAAAGATCAACCGCTGCTTCAGGAGGCGCAGGCGAGCTCGATACTCTTGCTGATCGTGTGATGGCGGACTCAATCTATTTTTGCGCGAGAGCTACCACAATAGTGCTGGCCGCGATGACTGTCGCAAGACCGAACGGAATGAGGACTTTCCAGCATACGCGCATCACCTGATCGACGCGAAGGCGCGGCAGTGTCCAGCGAATCCAGATTTGCACAAAGACAAACGAGAGTCCTTTAAGGATAAACCAGAATAGTCCCCAGCCAGGGCCAGACATCACATCGCCGAATGGCGATTGCCATCCGCCCAAAAACATCACCGAGGCGATCGCGCCGACTGCGAACATATTCGCATACTCAGCCAGAAAAAAAAGCGCGAACTTCATACCGCTGTACTCCGTGTGATAGCCTGCGACAAGCTCCGATTCTGCTTCCGGCACATCGAATGGAACGCGGTTCGTCTCGGCAAGCGATGCAATGAAATAAATGAGAAATGCTACGAGCATCACGGGAATAAGAACAAGGTTCATATTCCCGCCAAACCCCGCGAGATTCTTCGGGCCGCCAAAGAGAAACCAGTTCTGGATTCCGCCGGATTGTAATTCCGTGATCGTCTGCATGTCCATCGAACTCGCGACCACGACGACCGTCAGAATTGCAAGCGCCACAGGTATCTCATACGAAATGATCTGCGCGACCGAACGCATGGCGCCGATGAGCGAGTATTTATTGTTCGACCCCCATCCTGCAAGCAAAATAGAAACAACGACAAGCGAACTGATGCTGATGATGTAAAATATTCCTGTATTTAGCCGCGCACCAATATAGGCAGCCGAAAATGGCAGGCATGCGAACATGGCGTAGCTGCCGGCGAAGATCATCCACGGCGCCAGCCGGTAGAGCGGCTTGTCGGCCGCGTTCGGCGTAGTATCTTCTTTCTGCAGCAGCTTCAGAATATCGGCGATCGGCTGGAAAATACCGGCCGGCCCGGTGCGCATGGGTCCCAATCGGTCCTGTACCCATGCCGAAATTTTCATCTCGCCTAAAATCGCGAGAAGCGCATAGAGCAAAATAAAAACAAGCGGGATCGCGCAATAGACCAGCGTCGTAACGACAAGCGACGCCATTCCCGCGCCGATCATATTTGCGATGAATTCGTAAATGGACTGGAAGATGGTCATGATATGTCGCGAGCTAAACGTGAAATTGGAAAGATAAAATGCATTCTATCGGTCCACCTCCCCGAGCACAATATCGATCGATCCCAAAATTACGACCAGATCGGCGACGAGATAGCCGCGCGAAATCAGCGGCAGCAGACTCAGATTCGAAAATGCTGGCGACCGCACTTTTACACGCCAGGGCTTAACGTTATCTTTGGAGACTATATAGTATCCGAGCTCACCGCGCGGCGTTTCGGTCCGCGAGTATATTTCTCCAGCAGGCGGTTTTAGCCGCTTTGGGATTGCCGATTGCACGCTTGTCGTATCCTGCGCAGGATATTGTTCGAGGATTTGCTCGATGATATTCAGCGACTGCTCCCACTCCTGCATACGCACCCAATGCCGGTTGAATGCATCGCCGAGCTGACCGATGTTATTCGAGCCAATCGCCACATCGAAATCGAATCGGTCGTAGATGGAATACGGATCGTTCTTCCGAATGTCCCATTTGACGCCACAGGCACGAAGCATTGGCCCGGATGCTCCGGCATTCACCGCGACCTGCGCATCGAGCACGCCGACGCCGCCCGTCCGCTCGACAAAAATATGGTTCATCGTCAGCAGATCGTTGATTTCTTTATGCGTCTTGCGGCTCTTTAAAATGAATGTGCGACACATCGAAAGCACATCGGGATGCAAATCGTGTGAGAGTCCGCCGACCCACATATAATTGTAAAGAAACCTCGCGCCACAGGTCTTCTCGAACATTTCGAGAATATCTTCACGATCGCGAAAGCAATAGAGGAACGGCGTGAACGCTCCGGCATCGAGGCCGTAGGTTCCGATAGCAATAAGGTGGGACGCAATACGCTGAAGTTCTGCAAAGAGCACGCGAATGTATTCCACTTTCTCCGGCACTTCGATATTCATCATCCGCTCGACGGCCGTAACGTATCCGTGCTCGCCAGACATTGCGGCGATGTAATCCATCCGGTCAACGTAAGGAATGATCTGCGGGTAGGTCAGCATCTCCGCGTGCTTTTCGAAACAGCGATGGAGATAACCGATATGCGGAATCACATCGACGACGATTTCGCCATCGAGCACAACTTCGAGTCGCAGCACGCCGTGTGTCGAGGGATGTTGCGGACCCATGTTCAGCACCATCTCCTCCGTATGCAAGCGGCGTGGCTCGACTGCCTCCGCCGCGTGTACGTGCGTCGTGGTCGGGAGTGTCGAGTGCTTGATCGTTCGGCCTTCGAGGAGTTCTGACATAGATTTTTAGGGTGTGGAACATGCTTTAGCTTGTCCCGAAGCGATTCTGGCGCAAGCGAAAGCGCATGAGCGATCATGCTGCGCCACACCAAAGTTTAATTCGGCACCTTCATTCCGTGATAAAAATCGGGTTCTTTAAAATCTTTACGTAACGGGTGACCGGGATAATCCTCATCCAATAAAATGCGGCGGTGGTCCGGATGTCCGGCGAAACGAATGCCCATCATGTCCCACGCTTCACGTTCCTGCCAGTTAGCATGAGCCCATACGCCGGTTACTGATGGGACAATGGCATGATCGGAATTTAATGTAACTTTGAGTGCAAGACGGTGCGCGTGCGTCGTCGATTCAATATGATAGACGACCGAGAGCGACCCATCTCCGTTATCGAGAGTCGAAATCAGAAGAAGACTGTTGAAGGCAAGCTCTTTTGCATCGCGAAGATACAAGCATAGTTCTTTAACGATTTCGGGACTCGCAATTTCGAGATACGATCCGATTCGCCGCTGATACTCGCTGCCATTCGTCATTTCGATCCATGTACCTAGCTTATCTGGAAAGGTGGCGCGCAGTTGTTCGACGATCTGCTGTTGGGTCATGCGAGTTCAATTTTGGAAAGCCGCTCCGCGCGGATTTTTTCCTGCAATTTCATCAGTCCTTCGAGTAACGCCTCGGGCCGAGGTGGGCAACCGGGAACATACACATCGACCGGAATGATACGATCGACACCTTTTAGCACATGGTAACCGTATTCCCAATACGGTCCGCCGCAATTGGAGCAATTGCCCATCGAGATCACGTATTTTGGGTCTGCCATTTGCTCGTAGAGCATTTTAATGCGCGTCGCCATTTTAAGGGTGACTGTCCCCGATATAATAATGATGTCGGACTGCCGCGGGCTTGGCCGAGGGATGACGCCAAAGCGCATGATGTCGTAATGCGAAGCGGAGGTCGCCATCATTTCGATCGCGCAGCAAGCCAGCCCGAAACTCATTTGCCACATACTCGAAAGCCGCGCCCAATTGAAGAGCGTTTCGGTACTCGTTACCACGAAGCCGCCTTCGCCGGAGCGATCGATCTCGGAAATTGCGGGGCGAAGTTTATCTAAAAGTCCCATAAAAATAATTACGAATTACGAATTGCGAATTACGAATGAGAGGACAACGATGGTCCCAATCTCTCACTTGTACTTGGTAATTCGTAATTATTAATATCTACGACATGACGCATTCTTGCGATGAACGGCTTAGGTCTCGTCCATTCGAGATCGCCGCTTGCCCATACATAAATGTATCCGACGAGTAGGATCGCCATGAACGTAAACATTTCGGCAAGCGCGAGCCATCGCATTTGTTTGAGCACCAGCGCCCACGGAAATAAAAACAAGATCTCCACATCGAACAGAATGAAGATCAGGGCGACGACGTAATAGCGGATGTTAAATTTGATCCAGGAGCCGCCAATGGCATCCTCCCCGCACTCATACGAGGCGAGTTTATACTTATTGCCGTTTTTCGGCCGTACGAGTTTACTCGTTACCAAGCCGCCGGCAACGAAGATCGCCGCGAGAATAAGAAACGCAAAAACGTGACTGAATTCCGTAAGCATGATTATTCCTTACTAGAATTCATAAACAGGCCCGCATGGGAGATAATGCCAAGCAACAAGTTTAGGGTACTCGGATGATGGTCCGATACCCTAAACCCACTCCTGCAATATTTTTCTTCGTTAACGCGAGTTCTTCATTGTCCCGAGATTATTCGTATTCATTTGCCAATTTCCACTGGCTGCATCGAATCGGAAATTATCCGGATGCTCTTTCATATAGGCCCACGGAAAATCGCCGTGTTTGTAGAGCGAATCGACGTCCGTCCAGCGGGGTTCACCGTTGAAGAATGGATGATTGAGATAATTCGGGTCGCCGGCGGACCGTTCGAGATTTTCCGATTCGCTCATGCCGTTCGAAGGAATATTCTCATTCGACATATTGCTCATCGATGTATCCCGAATCATCGTTGTTTTCTTCAGGCGTGTATGCTTTCGGACGGATTGCCCGTATGTCGTCGATCCGACGAAAATGAAGGATAATGCAAATACGTATAATAGAATGTGTTTCATAAATTAATTTTTTTGATGGACAAATCAGATGCGGTACTATGCAAGGATAATACCGGAAAGGCAAGGATGAATTATGAATTATAAAGGATGGATGGAAAAAGAGTTTTTTCCTTCATCCCTCATTCTATGGCTGCCGCGCAGAGTTTCAGCATTTCCGCTACTTCCGGCAGGAATGGAACGCTAAGAGGAACGCCGAGATACGATCCATTCATATCCGGATGGCTCGTCGAATCGTAGCGAGAGTAGAATCCGCGTTCGATGATATCGGCAGGAGTTCGATCGCGCAAAAAGAAATGGATGAGCTCGAATGCCTGAGTTGGATAGGATTTATCGTGAATAGCAGTTGCGAGATGAAAAAAACCTTCGGCGAGGTCGCCTACATCCGTTGGGTTTCGTTCACCGGCGCGCTTTCCCGAAATTATCTCGTGCACTTGTGTCGTCGCTGTTTTAGCAAGAGCTATTGCGCGCGCGCGAAAGACCGGTTCGTGCGATACTTCGTAGGTCGTGATGGCCGCATTGGCTGCGACCATCATATCGCGCGGGAAAAATCCTACTTGGGGAGTTTCTAGTGCATTAAGTGAGGCGATCACCCATTGCCGATAGACATTTTCGCCCGTCGCCCGATATAATCGTGCCGCAGCGAGCGCGCCGTAGGCCGTGCTCACGCCGTTTGGCCGTTCGTCGCTTGAATTCCAAGCCCATCCTTTTGCGTCGTTGGCACTCTCAGTTCCATTTTTCCAAAATCCGAGATCTATTAACGCATTGAACGCACTCTTCGCCGACTGAAGATATTCCGAGTCCTTCGTTACATCATAGCAATGGACGAGTGCGGCGCTCCATTGCATGTCGTCATCGCCGCCAACATAGATCTGGTTTCCCTGCCGGACAAGTATGCGCGCACCGGACGTGCCATTCGTTTTTTCATACAACGACGAAGACGACTGGTAATATTTTTTCAACTCATCCGGCTTCATATATCCTTCCTGGACCATATATGCATAGGCATCGAGCACGATGGTAATGCCCCAGGAATCACTTCCGGCCGAGCCGGGCATATCGGCACGCCGAATGAAGTTGCCGGTATTTGCATTCCACAGGTGCTGCTGCATGTAGGCATTCGTTGCCAAAAGATCATCCTGCCATATTTTTTTTTGACTGCGGGCATTGCTATTCGTTAATCCCAGAAGGAGAAGACTGGCGAGCACCGTCCATGATGCGAATGTTCGTTTCATAGTATTGTTGGTAGAACCTGACTTACATATCATGCGATTAAAATACGTAATTTTTAGCGCGCTCCTGCTAATTACGGCGAGCCGGTCGAGCATCGTCGGCGATGCGCACGCGCAGGTAAGCACGGGCCTCGATGAACTCATTGCCCGTCATTGGGCTCCGCTCCAGGGTAAAAATGTTGGGTTGATCACTAATCAAACGGGCCGTGCGCGCGATGGCGAGTTCGGCGATTCGCTGTTCGCTCGCCAAACATCGTTTCATCTGGTTGCGCTGTATGCGCCGGAGCATGGGATCATGGGCGACCGCCCCGCTGGCGTTCCGAGCGATACGATCGAGCGGATCATGGGAGTGCCCGTCTATTCCTTATATGGCAGGACGCGCAAACCTACCAAAACGATATTGCGAGGAGTGAATGCGCTGGTTTTCGATATTCAGGATATCGGCGTCCGGCCATATACGTTTCTTTCGACGATGGTCCTTGCAATGGAAGCTGCTGCCGAGCAAGGTATTCCATTTTTTGTGCTCGATCGACCGAACCCACTTTCCGGCGAGCGCATCGAGGGGAATATACTCGATACGATGCTCAAGAGTTTTGTCGGGCAAGTCCCAGTGCCGTATCTTCACGGTATGACGCTCGGGGAGATTGCAACGATGGCAAAAGCGAAAGGGTGGTTTAATAAATCGGCCGATCTGAAGCTCACGGTAATTCCGATGCGCGGCTGGAAGCGCTCAATGAATTGGAACGAGACAGGTCTCGCATGGACGGCGCCCAGCCCGAACATCCCCAGCTACGCGAGCGCGGTTGGTGCGGCTATGTTCGGCGCGATGGGTGAGTTGGGCGTTCTTTCCATCGGTGTTGGAAGCGACGCGCCGTTTTTGCGTCTTGGCTCGACCTTGCTCACGACCGGCGAGCTGTTACGCTTTGCCGACTCGACGCTGCCAAGGCAACTGCTGCTCACACCCGAAGATTTTACCGGATCGAGCAGCACAGGCATAAAGAATTATCACGGAATAAAAATAGGACTGCCCCAAAACATAGAGACTATCCCTTCGCTGTACGAAGGACAATACCAGCTGCTCGAAGCGATGTTAACGGACACTGCGTTTCGTACCAGTTTCGATGAGATCGCATATTCGAGCCAGAATATGTTTGCGAAAGTCACCGGGACCCATGGGCTGTTCGATGTTCTGAAACACTGCGAAACCCTTTCGCCCCTCTTCGTACAATGGCACCGAGAGGCGGAGTTATTCCGTCAGGAACGCGCTCCATACCTCCTCTACCGGTAAGATAATAAAAAATAAAATACTCATCAGGAAACCAAAGTGCTCTATTTGGGTTTCCATAGCCCTTCTACATGGGCAAGTCGCTTTCTATCATCGGACAACACAGTTCATCGCCTTCGATCGACCTTCGCAGCCGTATCATCAGCGCGGCCCGCGATCTCTTTCTCGAACACGGATACTCGAAGGTTTCGACGAACGAGATTGCGGACGCACTTGGCATCAGCAAAAAGACCCTCTACCGGGAATTCGAAACCAAGGAAGAGATTCTCCGTGCCTGCATTGTACCGCGGCTCAAAGAAACATCGAGGCTCATCGATGGCATTCTTGCCGATCGCGTCATGCCCTTTCCGGAGAAGCTCAAGGCGATCATGTCCGCGATTGGCTTTCAGCAGCAGCGCGTCACGCCGGTGCTCATGCGCGATGTTTCCGTTCATGCGCCGGATTTGTGGCGCGAAATTCACGAGCATAAGCAGGCGCGGTTTCGGAAATTCGGCGAGCTGTTGGAAGAGGGGATTAAGCGCGGCGTATTCCGCTCGGATATTCCAAAAGAAATTATCCTTCGCACATACACTTCGGCGGCGGAAAACCTTCTGACTCCGCAATCGCTCGGAGAATTGCCCTGCACGGCGCTCGAAGTTTTTCAAAACCTTGTGACGATCCTATTCGAAGGCATTCTGGAAAAGGATGCTCGAAAAAAAATCAAGATTGCGCGATCGACACGAAAACCGGATCGATCGCCCGGCACGAAGCGACGAATATTAAAAAAATAACGAAGTATTTTTTGTCAAAATAACGCAATGGCAGAACCACAGACGCAAGAACAGATCGATCGCCCGACTCCAGTTTCGGATGGCCGCGCGCGCGCTCAATCGTCCGGCACTCCGAACGGAAGACCTGCAGCACCGATACAAAACGAATCGAACAACGAGCCCAACAACGAAAAGCCGAATGGTGAAAAGCCCGGGAAAAAGAAAGGGCCCATTCGCCGCGCGCTTCCATTTCTTTTTGGCGCGATCCTTATCGGCGGCGCGCTTTACGGGTGGCATATCATTCAATATAATAAGGTACATGAAGCGACGGACGATGCGCAGATCAATGCCGATATCAGTCCGATTATACCGCGCGTTGCCGGGTACGTGACCGCGGTAACGGTTGCGGATAACGATAAGGTTGATTCGAATCAAGTCCTTGTCCAGCTCGACGCTCAGGACCTTACGCTAAAAGTTAACGCCGCCCAGGCCGCGCTGCAAAATGCGCAGGCCGCAGTCGCAAGCGCGCAAGCTGCTGCGGTCGCGGCACACGCAAATGTCGCGACGGCCGATGTAAACCGGCACAAGACCGCAACAGATTTGGAACGCGCGAAGGGCTTGCTCGCCGGCCATGCGATTACGCAGGAACAATACGATTCGGCGAAAGCGGCTGCCGAAAGCGCAGAGTCGCAGTACAAAAGCGTCGGCGATCAGGCGTCGGCGTCGGAGTCGCAGGTCGCGGTTGCGCAATCGGTCATCAAGCAGCGCCAGTCCGATCTCGATAATGCGAAACTGCAGGTATCATACGCGACGATCGTTGCGCCCGTCCGAGGCACGGTCTCGCAAAAAAGTATCGAGATCGGTGAATACGTGCAGCCGGGTCAGCCGATGATGGCGATCACGCAAAACGATATATGGATCACCGCGAACTTCAAAGAAACGCAGATGGAGGACTTGCGTCCCGGCCAGCGTGTCGAATTCTCGGTCGACTCGTATCCGGACTCAACTTTTTACGGCCAGGTGCAATCGGTTTCTCCCGCAACGGGCGCGAAGTTCGCGCTATTACCGCCGGACAATGCGACGGGTAATTTCGTAAAGGTAACGCAGCGCGTGCCGGTGAAGATATTGGTCGATCGCCGCGATTATTCGAAATCGCCGTTGCGGCCCGGCATGAGCGTCGATGTGACGGTGACAACGGGGAAAGAGTAGTTTGAATTACGAATTACGAATTACGAATAGGAATTAGGACTTAGGCCTTAGGACTCGGGACTTAGCACTCAGGGGGGAAAGGTCGGCTGGAAGCGCCGACCTACAAGATACGATATGGCAGAACAAGGATTTCGAAAATGGATCATCGTGATTACGGTGATCTCGGCGGCGGTGATCGAGCTGATCGATACATCGATAGTCAACGTCGCCCTCACGGATATGAGCGCGTCGCTCGGCGCGACGATCGAGGACATCGCGTGGGTCATTACCGCCTACGCGATCGCCAACGTCATCGTAATTCCGATGACGAGCTTCCTTGCGGCGCTGTTCGGCCGCCGCAATTACTATGTGTTTTCGATTTTGCTATTTACTCTCGCATCGTTTTTTTGCGGCAACTCTCACACGCTCGTCGAGCTAATTTTCTTTCGGTTTATTCAGGGATTGGGCGGCGGCGCGCTGCTCTCGACTTCGCAATCGATTTTGTTCGATACATTTAGCGTCGAAGAACGCCCGCTGGCCGCCGGTATTTTCGGATTGGGCGTCGTTATCGGACCGACGATTGGCCCGACCCTCGGTGGATATATCGTCGATAATTTCACCTGGCCCTGGATTTTCTTCGTCAACTTACCGATCGGTATTGTTGCGGCGTTGCTCTCGTATACGTATGTTAAGGAGCCGAAACACGAGCGGAAAGTCGAGCGCATCGATTGGTGGGGTATCGCGTTTCTCGTCATCGGCATCGGGGCGCTGCAATATGTACTGGAGCGTGGTGAGACCGAAGACTGGTTCGATTCGAGGATGATCGTTCTGCTTTCCGTTCTTGCCGGAGTTTCGCTGATTCTATTTGTCTGGCACGAGCTAACGACGGAGCACCCCGCCGTCGAACTTCGCGTGCTCAAAAGCAAGACGCTCGCCGCCTGCGCGTTCCTTACGTTTATTATCGGCTTCGGATTGTTCTCGTCCGTGTTTATCATTCCGGTATTCGCGCAGCGATTGCTCCAATACGATGCCATGCAGACGGGATTGCTGCTCTTACCCGGAGCGCTCGTGACGATGCTGATCTTGCCAATCGTCGGCAAAATAATGCAGAAAGGGGTCCCGCCACAGCCGCTAATCTTTTTGGGGTTCATACTCACAGCATATTATACATGGGACCTGGCGCATATTAGTCTCGATGCGGGCTATTGGACGTTCTTCCCCGCACTCATTATTCGTGGGATCGGGCTACCGCTTATGTTCGTGCCGATTACGACGCTCGCAATTTCGGGACTTCCCCCTCGCGATATTCCGCAGGGTGTTGCAATGAATAATATGATGCGCCAGCTTGGCGGCTCGTTCGGGATCGCGATTGTAAATACGTATTTATTGCATCGGCTCGCGGTCAACCGCGTGGGACTTATCGGTTATGTCACACCCTATAGCGTGGCAACGCAGCAACGGCTGAACGCGCTCATTCATGGATTTATGGGTAAAGGCGCAACGTATGCCGTGGCGCGGCAGCGCGCATTGGGCGCGCTCGAAGGTATCGTCAGTCAGCAGACGGCGCTCAAAGCGTATCTCGATGTTTTCGTATTCGTCTCGATCTTTTTCATCGCTTGCCTGCCGCTGATCCTCACGATCCGGCGCGGCAATGCTGCTCCGCCCAGTGGCGAAGTAATAGCAGCGCATTAAGGGATGCTCACAGGGAACGCACGAAAAAAGTATGCAAAGCAGAAATCGAAATAACAATATTCTCTCGATACAATCGACTATCCGAATGATGAAGTTCGCAATTCTTGTCATGCTGTTGGCTTTGCCCTGCTCGCGCGTGTTCGCGCAGATGGGTGGCCAGCCGCCCGTGGGTCAGCCCCCATTGGGCCAGCCACAACCTCCGATCGGTCAACCGCCGACGGCGCAGCCGCAACCCGCGCAGCAGCCAACGACTCAGCCGCCCATACAGCAACCTCAACCCGGACAGGTGCAGAGCAGCCCGGTGCAAAGCGGTCAGTTGCAAAGGGGAGCACCCGGCGGCAGCCGAACGATTTCGCTTTCGGAAGCTGTCCAGATGGCGATTGGCAGTTCGCTCGGCATGGCCCAGGCGCAGGACGAGATCGATGTAGCGAAGGGACGCTATAATGAAGTAGCGAGCTATGCCTATCCGCAACTGGCCGGGGACGCGAGTTACACACGCATCGATCCCGTCGTGACTATTTCGATTCCCGGTTCGCCGATTAGTATTGCTACGGCTCCCAACAATAATTACAATGGCTGGCTGACTTTGCAACAGGCGATCTGGGCATTCGGTCGATTTTCGACAACGGAGCGCGTGGCCGAAAGCGGTATTAAAAGCGCCGAAGATAATCTCGATCAATATCGAGCGCAAGCTGCGTATCAAACGACGCAAGTCTATTATACCATTCTTACCACGGATGAAAGCCTGCGTGTCGAGCAGGACCAACTGAAAGTATTGCGGGAAAATCTCGGTGTAACGCAGAAACGAGAAGAGCAGGGAACGGCCACGACGCTCGATCCGCTGACAGTCCGCGTGCGTATCTCTTCGATCCAAAGCCAGATCGCCGATCTGACTTCGACACGCTTGAAGCAAGAATCGGTGCTGCGCCGTTTGCTCGGATTACCGACGGGCACGCACATCGATGTAACGCGCCCGGCAGCAGGCGCCCCGTTGCCAGAAGATCTTGACACCCTTGTTGCGCTCGCGTCACGGCAGCGGCCCGAAGTGGTCGTCGCGAAAGATGCGGAAAACATGGCGCGCCTGCAGATCGACGCTACCAAAGCCAGCAACGATCCACTGCTTTCGGCGAATATTACGGGAGGCGTGAAAGATGGCTATTTCCCCGATCTCAATAAACCGACGCTTAATTGGTCGGGCAATGTCACGTTTCATGTGCCGATCTTGGATGGTGGCAGAACGAGCGCGCAAGTCGATCAGGCCGAAGCGAATTATCGCATAGCACAAGCGAAAACAGAGGATGCCGTTCTGGGAATCCGCTCGGATGTCGAACAAGCGTTAGCCGACGTGCAGGCCAGCCGCGACCGGCTCGCGCTTACCAATGTCCAGATCGAACAAGCGCAGCAAGCATACGATATTGCCCTTACCCGCTATCAAAACGGCGCGGCGACGAACCTCGACCTGCTGACAGCTCAGGAATCGCTCGAACAAGCAAAGCTCCAGGAGGCGCAACTGATGTATCAGTTCGAACTCAGTCAGTACAATCTCAATCGCTCCGTCGGTACGCCACTGTGGTAACATATTACGATCATGCGATTTAACCAGAAAGTCCTGTATATCAGCCTCGCGCTTGCGATCATAGCCGGGTGCGGCCAGAAAGAAAATCCGAATCAGATTGTTGCCTCAGGGACGATCGAAGCGACGGACGTGAACGTGCCGGCGAAAGTACCAGGGCAAATCGTCTCGCTCTATATCGATGAAGGGACGCGTATCGATTCCGGAAGCTTGATCGCACTCGAGGACCACAGCAATCTCGACATCCAGCTCCGCGAAGCGCAGGCCGCGATGGACGCCGCCCGCGAGCAATTTGCCCTGACGCAAAAAGGTGCTCGCGTCGAAGATGTGAAACAAGCCGAAGCCGCGACCGCGCAGGCGCAGGCGAACCGAAAGCTCGCCGCCGACGAACTCGAACGGACCCGCAATCTCGAGCGCGGCAATGCCGCCACGAAGGAACAACTCGAGGACGCCGAAGACAAATTTCGCGTAGCGCAAAGCCAATTGGAAGGAGCCGAACAAAACGAAGAGAAGCTCAAGCATTACTCGCGGCCCGAAGAAATCGGTCAAGCATCCGCGCGCATGCAGCAGCTCGAAGCGAGCCGTGACGCCGTCCGAAAAAATATCGACGATTCGTATATTACTTCGCCCGTTACCGGTATTGTCACGCATAAAGTACTTCAGCAGGGTGAACTGGCTACCAGCGGTGCGACTGTTGCGACCGTCACCGATTTGCGATGGGTCTATCTGATGATCTATGTCACCGAAGAAGAATTGCCGCGCATCAAACTGGGCGATCGCGTGTCGGTAAAGGTCGATGGACTTCCGAATAAAAGTTTTCCCGGAACGGTCACTTATATTTCGCCCGTCGCGGAGTTTACACCGAAAGATATTCAGACCAAAGATGACCGTGTGAAATTAGTCTTTGGAGTTAAAGTTGAAATTCCGAACCCATCGGGCGAACTGAAGAAAGGGCTTCCGGCGGACGCGACCGTGTTCTTAAAATAACATGACGAATGCATCGACGACGATTCGGCCCGTCACGAAAGCCGATGCATCGGTCTGGGAAGCCATGCGTAGCGCGTTATGGCCCGATGAGAGCGGCGAACATCATGTGACGGTGCAGCAATATTTTGCGGGTACCATTCCATACATCGAAGAGGTCCTTCTGGCTATTGCCGATACGGGTGAGGCGGTGGGATTTGCGGAGCTATCTATTCGCAATATCGTAGACGGCTGCGAATCGGGACGTGTAGCCTATATAGAAGGGTGGTTCGTCAAACCGGAAGCGCGCGGTACGGGTATTGGCGGCGCGCTCGTAAAGGCCGCAGAGGAATGGGGACGAAATCGTGGATGTACCGAATTTGCTTCCGATGTCGAGATCGAAAATGAAGCGAGCGCCCGATTGCATCGCGAGCTCGGATTCGAAGAGACGAGCCGCGTCATCTGCTTTCGAAAAGATTTATGAGTGCCAGCGAGAATGCGATCGAAATTCAAGGATTGAAAAAGGCCTTCGGCGAGATCGAGGCCGTCCGCGGAATCGACCTTACGATCGCGCGGGGCGAGATGTTCGGCATCGTTGGACCCGATGGCGCGGGCAAGACGACGCTCATTCGAACGCTCTGCGGTATCCTCAAGCCGGACGGCGGCTCGGCCAGAGTGCTGGGCCTCGAACTTGCTTCCCAGCTCGAGGAAATCAAAAAGCGTATCGGATATCTTTCGCAGCGATTCACGCTCTACCCCGATCTTTCGGTCGATGAGAACATCGAGTTCTTTGCCGAGATACATGAGGTAAAAGATTACAAAGCGCGCCGCAACGAACTGTTGGAGTTTACACGCCTGACACCGTTCCGTACGCGATTGGCCGATAAGTTATCGGGCGGCATGAAGCAAAAGCTCGCGCTCGCATGCACCCTCGTCCATACGCCCGATATTATTTTCCTGGATGAACCAACGACTGGTGTCGATCCGGTTTCACGTCGCGACTTCTGGAAAATACTTTCGGAATTATTGAAGAACGGCATTACGATCCTCATGGCGACGCCCTACCTCGATGAAGCCGAACGCTGCTCGCGCGTGGCGCTCATGACGGGTGGGGAAATATTGGTTGCCGATACGCCGCAAAATGTAAAGCGCCAGATGAAGGAGAAAATCATCGAGATCGTCGCGCCCGATATTCATCGCGCCTTCGATACGATCAAGCGGATGCCGGCCGCGAAGGAAGTCCAGGCATTCGGCGACCGGCTGAACGTCGTCATTGCAGCCGATCACAACGAGAATGAAATCGAGCGCTATCTAAAATCGGAAGGCATCGAAGTTACGCAAGTGCGCACGGTGCAGCCCTCGCTCGAAAATGTTTTTATATCGCTCATGAAGCAGGAAGTTAAAACCGTTTCCCCCCTCCTTTTCAAGGAGGGGGCAGGGGGTGGTTAATTTATGGCAGAGACCGCAATCGAAGCAAAAAGCCTGACGAAGAAATTCGGCGCGTTCACCGCGGTCGAGGACGTATCGTTTACAGTCTCGAAAGGCGAAGTATTCGGATTTCTGGGCGCGAATGGTTCGGGGAAATCGACGACGATCCGAATGCTCTGCGGACTCTTGCAATCGACGAGCGGCGGCGCCGTGGTCGCGGGTTTCGATATCAATAAAGAACCCGACCGTGTCAAAGAGTGTATCGGCTACATGTCCCAGAAATTTTCGCTCTATGAAGATTTGAGCGTCAATGAGAATATCCAGTTCTGGGGTGGAGTCTATGGGCTTTCGGATGAGAAGATAGAAGAGCGGCGGAAATGGGCGATCGAAATTGCCGGGCTTTCCGGACGCGAGAACAGCTTACCGAAAGAATTGCCCGGCGGCTTCAAGCAGCGGCTCGCGCTCGGTTGCGCGATGCTGCATGAACCGGCCGTCGTGTTTCTCGATGAACCGACGGGCGGCGTCGATCCGATCATGCGCCGGTCGTTCTGGGATTTGATCCGCTCGCTCTCCGAAAAGGGAACGACCGTGTTCGTCACCACGCACTACCTCGATGAAGCGGAATATTGCAACCGGCTGATGCTGCTCCATGCCGGGCGGATTATTGCGGGTGGAAGCCCGCAGGAATTGAAGACAAAGTATATCAAAAATCCGGTTATGGAGGTCGAGACCGATAATGTCATCGAAGCCATGACGGTACTCGGTCAGGACGATCGTATCGACGAGACTTCGGTTTTCGGAACACTGCTGCATGTCAGTGTAAGACCGGGGCCGGATGCGGAGCAGGTCATACGCGATGTGCTCTCGAAGAGCGGACGAAAAGTGATTCGCGTCGAGCGTATCATGCCATCGCTCGAAGATGTATTTATTCACCTGATCGACGAGCAGGTCCGGCATGGCCGCCTGACGGAAGAACAACGCGTGGAAGAACAGCACGCGACGGAGGAGCAACCGGCATGACGATCCACCGCATTCGCCCAATTATCAAGAAAGAGTTTCGGCAGATAATGCGCGATAGGCGTTCGCTGGGCGTGTTGCTGGCCGTGCCGGCGCTACAGCTTATCATGTTTGGCTTTGCGCTGAATTATGACATCAAACATGTGCCGCTCGCTATTTTCGATCAGGACCGCACGACGACGAGCCGCCAGCTTACCGAAGGATTTCTCCATACGGAATATTTCGATAAAGTCGCGTCGCTTTCGGACGAACACCAGATCGATACGATGCTAACGAAGCAGATCGCGCGGGCGGTGCTCGTTATTCCGGTGAATTTCGAGCGCGATCTTCGCGCGAATCACTCCGTCAAAGTGCAGGTGATCGTCGATGGCTCGAATGCGACGAATGCCACAGCCGCCGCCGGATATTTAGAGGCAATGGCGCAAGACTACTCGACGAATATCACGCTCGAAGAACTGGCGCGCAACGGAATCTCCCGCCCCGCGCTGCCCATTGATTATCGCGCGCGTATATGGTACAATCCAGAACTTACCAGTCCGAAATTTCTTGTACCGGGACTCATCGGATTTATCCTGATGATCTCGACGGTCATCTCAACTGCTCTTTCGATCGTGCGCGAGCGCGAAAAAGGGACCATCGAGCAGATCATCGTCTCGCCGATTCATCCGATGGAATTGATCTTAGGCAAGACGCTGCCCTATGTAATTATTTCGCTTATTAGCACATCGCTTATTCTTCTAGCAGGTTATGGGTTGTTCGATGTAGTCGTGCGCGGGAGTTTTCTCTTGCTCTTTGGTGAGGCGCTCTTGTTTATTTTATGCGGACTCGGCCTCGGCATCTGGGTATCGACTGTCGCGACCAGACAGGAAGAAGCCTTCCAGCTTGCGACACTCGTCTCGCTATTGCCAACTTTTCTTCTTTCAGGATTTGCATTCCCGATACGGAATATGCCGCTGCCGGTTCAGGCGCTGACGTATATCAATCCGGCGCGGTATTTTCTCTGGATTTTGCGAGCGATTATTCTGCGTGGTGCGGGGCTCGATGTCTTTTGGCAGGAGACGCTCTTCATGGTCGTCTTCGCAACCTGGATAATAACGGTAAGCTGGAATCGGCTTCGACGAAAGGTATTCTGATGCGAATTATTCTTCATATCATTCGAAAAGAATTTCTACAGCTCCGGCGCGATCCGAATATTGTTCGGCTGATTTTTATTGGACCGATCATGCAGCTACTCATCTTTGGCTTTGCCATCAATCTCGATGTGAATTCGGTCCCGATGATCGTCTGCGATGAGGACCACTCGCTCGAAAGCCACGACTTCATCGCGCGTTTCGTCAACTCCGGTTATTTCCCGATCGTAACCTATGTCGATCATACCTCGGACATCGATAACTATTTAGTGCGTGGCAAAGCGTCGCTTGCGCTGACGATTCCGGAACAGTTCGGCCAAAAGATAAAACGTGGCGAACCCGCAGAAGTGCAGGCGATCGTCGATGGCTCAGAAAGCAGCGCCGCATCGATCGGGTTGAGTTATGCGGGAATGATCGTCGCCGGATATTCTCAGGACGTATTACTCGCAAGCTTTTCGCGGCGCGGCTTTGGGGAGCTAAAGCCGATCACCGTGCAGCCGGAAATTCGCGTCTGGTATAATCCCGATCTCAAGAGCCGCAATTATTTAATACCGGGACTGCTCGGCACGATCCTCGCGCAATCGACTGTCCTGCTTACGGCGCTTGCGATCGTAAAAGAAAAAGAAACGGGCACGCTCGAACAACTGATCGTAACTCCGATTCGCACGTTTCAGATTATCATTGGCAAGCTCGCGCCATTCACGATCATCGGCATCATCGATATTGTGCTCGCACTTGCAGGCGTGACGCTTATCTTTGGTATCCCTGTGCGTGGCTCGATGCCATTGCTTTCGATACTTGCCGTGTTGTTTATTCTGACGATGCTCGGCGTGGGGTTGTTCGTTTCGACGGTCAGCAGCACGCAGCAACAGGCGATGATGACGGCGACGTTTTTCGTGATGCTTCCGATGAACTTCCTCTCCGGCTTTGTTTTCCCGATCGAGAATATGCCGAAGATTATTCAGTGGGTGAGTTATTCTATGCCGCTCCGCTACTTTTTCGAGATCATTCGCGGCGTATTTCTCCGCGGCGCGGGACTCGCTGTTCTCTGGCCGCAGGTGCTGGCGCTCGTCGTCTTTACGATTATTATTCTGACGCTCAGTTCGCTGCGATTTCGGAAGAAACTTGCTTAACGATCGGACGATAACTCCGGCAATTGCTGGACAAACTTGGGCTTTGGCAACTGGCCCGTAGCGCGAACATCGTCGATGATTTTAGAAGCTTCCTCGGAAGTCAGCTTCTCATAAAATATTTCGTTGACGGCCATCATTGGTGCGCCGCCGCACGCGCCCATGCACTCGACTTCTTCGAGCGAGAACATTCCATCTTCTGTGCGCCCGTGATTTTCGATACCAAGTTTTGTACGTACTTGATCGAACAGCTTTTCGCCGCCGCAGAGCATGCAACTTACATTCGTGCAGACCTGCACGTGAAACCGGCCCATCGGTTTATCGAAGAACATCGTGTAAAACCGGACCACACCTTCGACGTGGCTTTTCGGGACACCGCATACTGCTGCAGCCGTTTCCATCGACTCGTCATCGATCCAGCCCCGCTTATCCTGAATGCGCCACAGGACTGGCAGCAGGCTTGCCATCGGCGCCCCGTACCGTTTTTGAAGTTCGCTGATCTCCTGAAGTTCTGTGTCGGAAAAAATAGCCATACAATATGGATGCAAATTGGAATTACTCGCTAAACAGGAAATTGGGATGTGTAGCTCCGCAAAAGTGCCGTCTGCGCAATCCCGATCCTTCAGTGGACGAGCACTGCTTTCTGCACGGTCATCGCGCCTTTCTCATCGCGGAGGACGATCCAATAATTCCCGGAAGGCAGGCCTTCGGTAGGAATCGCAATATCCTGCGTCCCTTCCTCTAATATAGCCGTTTGATGGTGAAGCACTATGCCGAGATTATCGCGTAGTTCTACCGAGACGGCCTCGGGATGGAAGGCGAGCACGTAAAAATCGATCGCGCCGGATGAGGGATTAGGAACGAGAAATTTGACATTGAAATCCTTTACCCCAAGCGTAGGACCCGAATGGGTTATGACCGGCAATTCGTAGAATGCCGTTGCAAAAATCGTATCGTCGTTAGCACGGTCGATGTAGGCGAGAGGCGCTACATCAGCCGCGGAGCCCGCATCGTAGGTGATGCGCCAATCGTGCCCGAGCGACACTGAATCGTTTGCAAGTCCAACCAGCACGCGCGATGGATTGTGCGGATCGATACGATACCATACTTTTTCCGGTGGGATTTCTACGCCGTCCTTGTGAATGGCAAAATACTGCGCGATCGTTACCGCCGAGAGCGAGACCGGATTTCCATCGCGCGTCCAGCCGATCGAGAAGCAGTAATGCCCGAGAATGTTTCCGTCCATGATCGAGTCGAAGAACGCTGCGGTATCTGGCAGGAGCGGGGGATACATGGGTGAATCCAAATCGTAACGCTCTTTCAAAACAGCACCGGCGAACATTTTTCCGACCGCCCAATTCGTGGGCACGCTGTAATGCAATTCGTCATCGAGCGACCGGCCGAGCGCCGTGCCAGCGAGCGTAGAAGGTGAGAGCACGCGCTCCGCTTCGCGCACTTCCGGAAAACTCATTGCCGGAAGTTGCGGTGTGGAATAACCACCGATCTGAAGATGAAATATTGGGAAGCTATCGGCGAGATCGTCCTGGAAGCCGTACATCAATTTGGCAAAGGCAGTGCGGTAGGT
>DASZLH010000065.1:0-17836 GCA_035552495.1 Kapaibacterium sp. (SeqCode)
CACACGAAATGCTTGGGTGCATGTAACCAATATAGTAATCCCTGCCATCGGATGGAATTCCGCGCTGGGATTGTGCCTGAACAGGATTATGCAGCATGAGGACCACTGCAACTGCTAATAGAATTTTGACAACTCTCATAAAAAATAAATTGTATTTGGAATCTGCAACGACACTAAAACGACCAGGACCAATGCCCCAGAGAAGTTTAAAAAGCAGTCAAGGGAACACATGCCTGATTACAATGATTTAACAATTACGAAAAATACGAAAGTTTTTTTCAGACCTGCTTTATACTCAGTAAAGCAAAATGGTTCAAAGATTTGTCGGAATGAAATGAACTTCAAAAGGATTTTTTTATTAGCAGGTTTTTCGGTCGTGATTGCATCTCATCACAGCGCGGCTCAGACCTTTTGGAGTCAGACAAGTGGTCCGGTGGGCGGTTCCATGTCCAGTGTCTGCGTCGATTCGACCGAGCGGCTGATGATTGGCACCGAAGCCGGCGGCGTCTTTGAAAGCCCCGATAATGGCGAGACTTGGTATCCTCGAAATGCCGGACTCATATCATTTCACATGCGACAATTGGAGGCGAGCCCTTTGGGCTATGTCTTTGCAGTAACATACGATAACGGCATGTATCGGTATTTTCACGACGATCAGCCGCATTGGGTCCCACTCGATACCACCTTCAGCTTTGGATCGATTAATACGGTCGCGGTAGCGCCGAACGGACATTTGTTTATTGGCACCTCGCGACATCGCATCCTACGATCGCTCGACAATGGAACGACCTGGGATGCACCGGATACGGGTATCGCTTCCAAAGATATTGAGATCGATCAGCTCACCGCCGCGCCTGATGGACACTTGCTTGCCCTCGCGGTCAACATTAGCACCTATCATCTATATACCTCGACGGACGATGGCGCTCACTGGCAACAGATTCCTCTGAGCGCGCAAGGCGGCACACCAAAAGCGCTGCTTGCGCTTCCCCTCAACGCCAACGATGCTTATGGAACAATTTTTTATGGCGATAAAAAAGGGCAGGTATTTCGCTCCGCCGATAACGGTGCTTCGTGGTCGATAGTATATAGCGATTCAGCCGGTCACGGAATTAACGATAATAGCATCGTACGCAATCCGCTGAACGCCCATCTTTTCTTTCGTAATGATTACGGCGATCTCCTTCGCTCCGTCGATAACGGATCTACCTGGAAGCGTATCGCTGGCGATACGCTTGGCGGAAGCCAGTATCCATCCGCCATCGATGGCAACGGTGTATTTTACTCGGGTACCGATTACGAAGGAATGCTCCGCTCCGAAGATGATGGCGCGAGCTTCGTTACGGTCAACGGTCAGCTTATCTCCAACTTGATGTACCAGGTTGCCGTCGATCCCAACGGGACCGTTTATGCGATGACCGAGGACCTTATTTTTCGCACCGCCGATAGTGGCAAAACCTGGAAACGGCTCCCCTTTTCCGTTGGTGAAGAACTTGCCCCGCCCGGCCTGGCAATCGATAGTGCCGGAGTTATTTATGTTGGGACGATTAATGGAGTATTCGTTTCGCGCGATTCAGGAAATACCTGGGAAAATCCCATCGCACCGCCGCTTCATCAGGCCTCCAATCAATGCTTCCAGCTTGCAATTTCACCCGGAGGAGCTGTGTATGCTGCGACCCAATATGGACTCGAAGTTTCTGTCGATCGGGGCCGGACCTGGAAGCCAGTCGCTGGCCCATTGGGCACTGCCGAAGCCACCGGAGTGATTGCCGGACCAAACAGCGACTTATATGCTTCTGACGTGTCCGGCGTTCTCTATCATAGTGTAGAATCCGGGCCGGACTGGACGCCATTGCTTTCGGCCAACGGAACAGGCCTTGTGGCAGCAACTGCGCACGGTTCCCTCTATAGTATTAGTAACCGAATGCTCGCCATCTCGATCGACACGGCGCAGAATTGGACGCAAATCTGGGTACCGGATTCCCTTCATTCGAGGGCCATCTTTAGTATCCTTTTTGACCATCAGAATAATTTACTCGCTTCGACCGATTCGGGAGTCTATCGTTCGCGCGATATGGGTATGAGCTGGGAAGATGTCAGCTCTGGGTTGCATGACGCCAGCGCGACGCGAATCAGTTATATAACCAGCCTCGCGCAAGATCCAAAATCCGGAATATTCTATGCGGCATCTCGTGGTCAGGGCATATTCCGCAGCGTACCGAATTTAGTGAGCGCGGTGAGAAATTCTACGAACGTAGAATCCATTTCCGGCTGTGCGCTCGAACAAAATTATCCCAATCCATTTTCGCTTTCGACTACTATCCCCTTCTCGCTTCGCGAATCGTCGAACGTTCGAGTAGAAGTCCGTGATGTACTTGGCAATCTCATCTGGTCACGAAACATGCACCGAATGGAATCGGGAAATTACTCCGTAGTCTTCTCGGACAAGGACCTTCCATGCGGCGCTTATCTTTGTGTTTTACAAACCGACAGCGGTTCCGTCTCTTCCTGGATAACGGTAGTTAAATAGCAGAGACCGAAGAAATATCACGCCTCCACTAAATCAGCCGGCCGCTCGGCCTTCACTTTCTCCCAATGATGGCATGCAGAGAAGTGTCCAGGTTCATGTTCGAGGAGTGCCGGTTCGTCTTTATAACAAATATCTGTCGCCCAGGGGCAGCGGGTATTGAAGTTACAGCCGATTGGGAAATTCACGGGCGATGGAACCGTGCCCTCGATCGTCATCAGCCGATCGGACTCGATATGGAGCTTCGGGATCGACCCCAGCAATCCGACCGTATAAGGATGGATAGGATTATAGAAAATATTATCGACTTCGGAATACTCCACAATATGCGAGGCATACATCACCGCGACTTTATCGGCCGTCTCGGCAATCACGCCAAGATCGTGCGTGATAAGAATGACGCCCATGCCAAGCTCTTGTTGCAGCCGGTTAATTAACTCCAGAATTTGCGCCTGAACCGTTACGTCCAGCGCAGTCGTCGGTTCATCCGCGATAAGAATATCGGGATTGCAAGAGAGCGCAATAGCAATCATGATCCGCTGCCGCATACCTCCGGAAAGTTGATGGGGATATTCCCCATAACGCTGCTCGGGTGCGGGAATGCCCACCAACCGCAGCATTTCAATTGCCTTCTCACGTGCTTCGGCTTTCGTCACCTTCTGGTGCAGGATAATCGACTCTTCGATCTGATTGCCGACCGTAAAGACAGGGTTTAGCGAGGTCATCGGCTCCTGGAAGATCATCGAAATTTTATTGCCACGGATCGACCGCATCTCTTCCTCCGAGAGCTTTAACAGATCTCGCCCTTCGAACAGAACTTGCCCTCCCACGGTCTTACCCGGCGGCTCCGGTACGAGGCGCATGATCGAGAGCGCCGTCACCGACTTCCCGCACCCGGACTCGCCTACGACGCCCAGCGTCTCCTTGCGATCGACAGTATAACTGACGTCATCAACCGACTTGGCGACGCCATCGTCCGTGAAAAAATAGGTCTTGAGGTTTTTAACTTCTAAAAGAGGCATTGCGAAAATCGATATTAATAAACTGATTACACATCGAAAGGTTAATAGACTTAACGGGCTCTCATAAAATTTCGTCCCCGATTGCTCCACTCGTGATAAGATAGGGAAATTCCTTTTTTATAACTTCAACTATCTCCGGTACTAATTCAGGAATTTCAAACGTCGCAGTTTCCCATACAATGGACCAATCCACCAGGAAATATTCATGTACAATAAAATTCCTAAAGTAACGTAAATCGTCCCAATTGACATTTATGTTACGTTCGCGCAGTTCTTTTGAGATTCTCGCGGCAGCTTCACCAATAATAAGAAGTTGCAAGAGTACAGCGGAACGCAGAAGATGATCTTCTCCGAATATATCTTCGCTTGGATTGGAACCGAGAAACTTGCGTATATCCGCTGCGGCATCGAGAATATCGAGAAGCCTATTGTCGTCCGTCCGCATGATAAACGATCTGGGCTTCGGAAAGCACCCAGTCCCGAATTAAAGGCTTGAGACCTTTTTTCGGAACCAAGTCCACATTCTGTTGAAAAAGAGTCTGGAGTTCACGGAGCATTCTGGAGAGACGCATTAATCCAATTCGAGTCTCCGGTAAAAAATCGACGAGAATGTCAAGATCGCTATCCGGGCGATTATCTCCACGAGCGCGCGAACCAAAAAGAGCTAACTCCTTTACGCCATACTGCTGGCATAAGAACGCAAGCTTTTCCTGGGATACTTCGATGTCCGCGACCTTAAGCATACCGCTTAAACCCTGAATAGTAATAACCGGTTCGAAAAGCCATCGCGTGCCCTTTGGAAGACGGATGTTATCGAGTGAGCATCATCGAGACCTGCGCTGTCCTCCCATTCTGCCGCACTATACACTCGTACATTCCCGGCGTGGCACCGCTCGCATCCCAGGAAAACGAATGCTCCCCCGCTTCCAAATCACCCGAGAACAGCCTCGCCACTTCCGAACCAAGAAGGTTTACGACAGTAATCTGCACCGGCCCACCATCGGTCGAAGTAAAGCTTATAGTCGTGGATTGTGAGAAGGGATTCGGATAATTCCTGCTAAGCTTCAAAGTGACCAGAGGTCCATCCTGTGTAGCTACACCCGATGTAATCATCTCCGATAAGGGACGCCGCCAAACACCAAAGCCGGAAGTCCCTGCAAAGAGATCTGTCCCGCTTACCTCAAGCGCTTTGATGTCGCCTATGAGGCCGGTACTGACTGATTGCCAAATTGTGCCTTCGTCGGTCGAAAGAAAAACGCTGCCGCCAGTCGCTGCAAAAAGATTCGTGCCGCTCACGGCAAGCGCATTGATATTTGTTAAGCCAGTATTCCTGGAAACCCAACTTGAACCGTTATCGGTCGAAAGAAAAACACCGCTGAAAGTCCCTGCAAAAAGATTCGTGTCACTCATCGCAAGGGCAGTGACTATAGAATTCTCCAAACCAGTATTCGCCGCCATCCAACTTGTGCCGTTGTTGGTAGAGCGATACAGGCCCTTTCCATAAGTCCCTGCAAATAGGTCTGTACCCGTCACTAAAAAGGTATCGATAGGACTGGACGGCAAACCGGTATTCACAGCAGTCCAGCTCGAGCCACTGTCTTTTGAAATAAAAATACCGCCATACGTCCCAGCAAAGAGATTCGTGCCACTTGTAACAAGAGCATTAATATCATTTGTCGTCAAGCCGCTATCGACTGCCTGCCAGCTTGAGCCGCTGTCAGTCGAGCGCGAAATGCCATTAAAAGTGGCAGCAAAGAGATTTGATCCAATCGATGCAAAGGCATTAACTTCGAGATCACCGCCTTGCAATCCGCTATCGAGTGACATCCAGCTCGTGCTATTCTCGGTCCTGAGAAAAACGCCGTTTCCATTCGTCCCTGCAAAGAGATTCTGTCCGATAGTGGCAAAAGTGTTGATAGTAGTATTTGTCAAGCCGGTATTGACTGCGCGCCAGTTCATACCGCTGTCTGTTGAGAGAAAAACGCCATCGATGTCTGTCCCAGCAAAGATGTTTGTGCCACTCGTTGCAAAGGCAGTGACACCGTCACCAATAACATAATCGGTCGTCAGGCCATTGGTGGCTGCGTGCCAGTTCGTTCCGTTGTCACGGGATATGAAAACACCTTTGTCAGTTCCAGCGAAGAGGTCCGATCCATTTACGGCAAGGGCGTAGACATAAGAGGTCGTCAAGCCATTTCCAACTGCTCCCCAGTTTATACCGTCAGTCGAACGATATATTCCATCACCGTTAAGCCCTGCAAAAAAGTTCGTTCCGCTGACTGCGAAGGCAGTAATACTATAAGCATCCCATATACCTGCGTGCCAGTTCGAGCCATTGTCGGTCGATAAAAAAGTACCTTGTTCAGTCCCTGCTAAAAGTTTCGTACCGCTTACAGCAAGGGCAGTAACATAAAGATTAAGGCCAGATAAGCCGTTATTGACCGCACTCCATTTTGTACCGTTATCGGTCGAGAGAAAAACTCCGCCGCCGTTCGTTCCAACGAAGAGATTCATGTCACTGACAGCGAGAGAGAGAACTTCAAGGCCATAACCAGTAAGTCCATTATTGACCGCCATCCAGTTTGCGCCGCTATCGGTAGAGAGGAAAACACCTTTATGAGTCCCTGCGAAAAGATTCGTGCCATTTATTCCAAGAGAACGAACATCTTCGCTTGTCAATCCTGTTGATCGCCAACTTGTGCCGTTGTTAGTAGAAAGAAAAACGCCGATATCGGTTCCAGCGAACAGACTCGAACCACTAACGGCAAAACAATGAATAGTGCCACCATCCGGTCCATTGGTCGGCACCCACTGGCTCATCGCTTCTGACGAACCGCCAAGCATTAGGAAAAAAAACAATGCGAGAAGGATAAACTTCTGTTTCATATTCGAGAAGTAATTTTACAGACCTTTGTTTTTCGGGGACGCACAAATAATCTAAGCATTTCTTATACTTTATCGTTTCAGCTTCGGATCGAACGCATCGCGCAGGCCATCGCCGAAGAGGTTGAATGCGAAGACGGCGATCATAATTGCAAGTGCGGGGAAGATCGTCAGTCCCCAGTTCGAGCCGGCGGCAATGAAGCCATAGCCATCGTGGATCATCTGTCCCCATGTTGAGGTCGGAGGTTGCACACCGAGACCGAGAAACGAGAGCGATGCTTCGTAAATAATCGCATTCGCAAAGCCAGCGGTCGCGATAACGATGATCGGGCCGAGCGAATTCGGAAGAATATGCCGGAAGATCGTCCGTTTGTTCGAAAGACCAAGCGCCTTCGTGGCTTCGACATATTCCGTTTCGCGCAACGAGAAAAATTGCCCGCGCACGATACGCGCCATATCGACCCACTCGGTAATGCCGATCGCGAAGATCGTCTGCCACATACCAAGACCGAGCGCGATCGAGATTGCAATAATCAAAAGAAGTGACGGAATAGACCAGACGACATTCGTAAACCACATCAGCCCATCATCGACCCATCCACGATAAAATCCCGCGAGCGACCCCAGTAGAACGCCGATAAGCAGGCTGCACATCTCCGCAAAGAATGCGACCGTAAGCGAAACACGCGCGCCAAACATCAAACGCGAAAGCACATCGCGGCCGAAGCGGTCCGTGCCAAGATAATAAGTTGGCGTTTTATGCCACTCCTGTTCGGAATTACCTGCAAGCCGGGCAACGGGAATAGACTTATCGAATCCTTCCTCCGTCGTATAAATAACGCGATCGCCCTGAATGCGGTATTCAGCTATTGGAATAGGAATCGTTAAATTGGGATTGACCTCACTCTTTGTAAGAAGAACATTCCCATGAAAGCCGACAGGCATTGTCGAATATTCGAGGACTTGCAGGTTGGGGTCAAATGGCGCAAGGACCGGAGCGAGAACAGCGACAACAATCAGCACGATCGTGATGACGAGCCCGGCCATTGCCAGCTTATTACGTCGCATCCGCCGCCAGGAATAATACCCCAGCGAATGCGGCTGCTGCTTGAGCACATGCTCGTTCTCCATGCGGCGCCGGTCCGTCTCCTCTTTCGTAAGGCGCGTTGGTACAGAACCCCGCGCGAGCAACTCTTCGCGAATTTCCTCAACAGCGGGATCCTCTGAACCGGGATTTATGGGATGCATGGGATTTTTGGGATAGCGTTCTACTTCCATCTCATTTATTCCAGATATAAAAAAAATGTGTTATCTCATTCATCCAGCCCATCCCATAAATCCAGGTTCAGACAAGTTTAACCCTCGGGTCGAGCCGTGCATAAAGAATATCGACAATAAAATTCACGACGACGAATATTACAGCAGAAAAGATAACTGTCCCTTGAATAATCGGAAAATCGCTTCGGGTGATCGCATCGACCGCTTGCAATCCGATACCCGGCCAATTGAAAATGTATTCGATGAAGTAGGTCCCGACAAGCAATCCGGCAAGCCAGGCGCTCACGGTAGTTACGACAGGATTCAGTGCGTTGCGCAGCGCATGGCGATACACAATAGATCGCCACGAAACTCCTTTCGCTTTTGCGGTCCGAACATAATCGCTCGAAAGTGTTTCCAACATACTCGATCGAGTCACGCGCGCAATGATCGAAACGGGACGCAGCGCCAATACAAGCATTGGCAAGATAAGATACTCGATATGCAGATCGCCTCCTTCCCACATATATCCCGAGACCGGCAGCCAGTCGAGCCACGCGCCGAAGATGAGCATGGCAAGCAAACCCATCACAAATGCCGGAATCGAAATCCCGACAAGCGCGAAGAGCATGGAAATATTATCGATAAATGTATAGGACCGGACGGCCGTTAGAATTCCAATTCCAATTCCGAGAATAGTCGCAATCGCCATGGCGCTGATCGCAAGGGTTGCCGTCGCTCCGAACCGCTCCCAAATACTTGTAAGGACCGGACGATTCGACGACCAGGACCTGCCGAGATTCCCCTGCGCTACATCCCCAATAAATCGTACATACCGCTGCCACGGCGGAAGGTCGAGCCCGAGCTGGTGCCGTATGGCTGCTTGCGTTGCAAGATCGGCCCGCTGACCCTGCATCATGCGCGCCGGATCAGGCAGGAGATTCATGATAAAAAAGACAACCGTCACCACTCCAAAAATAACGAGGAGCGAGTAAAACAGCCTTCGAACGGTAAATGACAGCATTGAATTTGCGTTTTGTCAGAGTTACAAAACTAACATATTGCCGGAAGCGTCCCTTGTCTTCGTATATTTGCATTCAGTATGTGGTGCCTCGTCTTAAACGCATGATCGGTTATGCGGGCGAGGTGAAAAGGGAATCTCGTGATGTCTTTCGAGACAAATTCGAGAGCTGCCCCGCAACTGTAACTCCATTTCAAGTCCACTGGTGCATGGAATAGCGCGCTGGGAAGGCAAGAGGGAATTACGAATTAGGAATTAGGAATTACGAATAAGTTTTGCATTTGCGAACTGACTTCATAATTCATCATTCATAATTCATAATTGCCTATCGGAGAAGCCAGGAGACCTGCCACATCATTCGTATTCACATGCCTTCGAGGGAGAGGCAGGAGTTACAGGCAATTCGAAGGTGTGGCCGTGTGGCGGCGAACTTTAGTTCGCCCGATCCACTCACTCGCCGATCAATGTCATACTCCTATACTCTGCTTCCGGCAAATATAGGAGTTTTTTCATTTTGGCGAGACTGATTTTATTTTGCGCGATTGGTTTGACCGGTGGTATTCTTGCCAGCGCGAACGCGTATGCCCAAAACGGTGACGACACCTTAAAACATTTGCCTCCAAAGCAAGTTGAAATCGTCGGGCAAAAAGAAAGCGGCATTCCGGTTATCGATCCGCGTGCTGTCGAAATAAAAACATCCGCAGAGCTTTCGAAAGAGACTGGCTCGATGCTCATATCCGATGCGCTTCGCGCGATGTCCTCCTCGCTCGAAATTCGGCGTTACGGTCCACTCGGAAGTATAGCATTGCCAAGCTTTCGCGGACTGCCTCCTGAATACACAACGATCTACCGCGATGGGATTCGTCTCACCAACGAACAACTCGGCGAGACCGATCTCGGACAGCTTACCTTACATGGAATTTCTCGCGTAGAACTTATTCCCGCGTCCAGTGCGATCCTGCTCGGCGGCGATGCTATCGGCGCTGCAATCGATCTCGTCAGTGAAATTCCCGACTCTTCTTCTCTTCGATTAGGTACGGAACAAACGACGTACGACCATTCGCAGGGACTTCCCTACCAATCCTATTATTTGGAAGCTACTGAAAAAGTGATTCCATCGCTCTCCTTTTTCGTCGCAGGAAGCAGCGATCATTCGACCGGAGCATTCCCCTTTTTTCAGGATAGCACTCACCCATCGGTTGTACGCGCAAACGATTCAGCCACACTCCGCAACTTCAGTCTGAACGCGGACTGGAATGCCGATGAGCAAACCACGTTACGGGTCACATCGAATTATTTTTACGCTTCGCGCGGCGATCCCGGAACGGCAACAACACCTGGACTTGGAGCAGATTTTCCGAAGGCCCATCAGGAAGACGACCAGGGCTTTCTCTCGCTTCAGGCAAAACATAATTGGGAAGATTGGACGGGAAATGTTTCAGTTAATTATCAATCGCAATTCGAATCGTACATCGATCCCTTGGCCGGCGAACACGATAGCTCGACGAATATCATTTACGGCCTGAGCGGTCATGCCGATGGACAAATTGCTTCCTGGCTTCACGGCTATGCGGGTTCGGATTATTTGCATACGCAGCTATGTGGCTCGACAAATATTTCGACGACACACAGTAGCACGATTAGTCGTGACCGTTTGGATAGTTACATCGCTGGGTTAATTATTCCGATTGAGCCTTTGCACGTTTCGGCTTCTCTGAAATCGGAATATATTTCCGACCTCTCGCTCTTCAAGCTGCTGCCGCAGGCTTTCGCCGAATATGAGCTAATGCCTTCGCTTGTATTAAACGCCGCTTACAGCCGCAGTTTTAATGCGCCCACATTGAACAGCCTCTATTGGAAGCAAGGTGGAAACCCTAATTTGCAACCGGAGCAAGGCGATAACTGGCAATTCGCGACTGGCTACAAACACTACTGGCATTCGCTATATGCCGAGGCTTCGATCACCTACTTTAACGCGCATATCCTGAATGAAATTATTTGGTCGCCGATCACGCCAACATGGGAGCCGATCAACGTTGGAGAAGTGCGTTCTTATGGCTGGGAATTTCGAATCAAAGGACGCGCGGATATTGGAGAAAAACTGCATCTCGAAATCGAGGAAAGTTACACGATCGATAGCGCGCTCAACATTACGAAAAGCGACGTAAACTTCAGCAAACAGCTCCAATATACCTCGCCGACCAACTCCCTCTTTATCGCGCAAATCGAACACGACGACTGGGGGTCGCTGGCTGCGCTCATCCGGTATCGCGGCCATGAATTTTCCGATCCGGCCAATACGGTAGCCGGTAAGCTAGAGCCTGTCACTACGCTTGACCTGACGATGAAATCCCGAACTATCTCGATCGGATATATCGGCTTCTTTGTGCTGCTCGGAATTCAGAATGTAACGGACATTCAATATCAGGATGTCCTTAATTATCCTCTTCCCGGCCGCTCCTACAAATTTTCCATACAACTTAATTACTAACCATCATGATAAATCGCATACTTTTTCTGCTCTTCGGAGCACTTGCATTGTGCTCGCTGGTTTCGTGTGAATCGACCGTAACTCCGAGTGTTCCGCCATTCGATTCTACCGTCGTTCATTCTACCGATCGCGTGCTGTTCATTCTAAACGAAGGTGATTACACTCACGCTAATTCATCGCTGGATGCTCTTATTTTCCGAACACAGCCAACCGTCGATACCGCCGTCCGTCATAATATCTTAACTCATTTGGGCGAGGGCAACGATATACTTACCGCAGGAAACCGAGTGTATGTCCTCGATGAAGGCAGCAATCAATTGATCGTCGTCGATGCCGATTCACTAAAGGCAATTGCAACCATTCCGTTCGGCACCGATGGCCCGAACAAGATGGCTCTGATCGGAAACAATCGGTTGCTCGTCACACGTCGTAATGTAACCAGCGCCGCTATTATCGATCTCACGACAAATACCATTTCCGATTCCATTCCACTCGGCGAAGGCAGCATTGCAGTCGCGGTGATGAATAACCGGGCGTTCATAAGCGGAGGTATTTATGGCGGTATGGGACACGTACATATTATCGATCCTGTCACACACCGAGAAACGAATACCTTTGTCGTTTTGGACGGCCCGGAACGAGTGGAAGCCGATAGCGCAACCAATCAAATAATTATTGGATGCGATGGAGTGTATGATTCGATCGCTCCACGAATCTACTGGGTCGACACCGGCAAAGTAATCGCTTCCGTGAATGTGGGAGGAGTGGAAAGCCAAATCACCTTCACTACTGGCGACAAACGATCGCTCATTCTCGATGGCGTGCCCGAAATACTCGATATGACTGCGCACTCCGTCGGTGCCCCGATCGTGGGTACAAGCAAAGCATACTATGAAGGCTATTTCGATCAACTAACGAACCAGTATTTTCTTGGGGTCAGTGATTTTACAAGCGGGACCGGAGCAATCGACGTATGGAATGCGTCTTCTCACCAAATTATGTTCTCCACACTAACTGGAATCGCCCCCGCGCATTTTGCGTTCTATCACTAATTCTACCAGAATCACAACTATGAATCAACGGAACGATCGAAGCTTGCTTGCAGGGCTTCTTATCCTTTTTGCAATGGCCACTCGCGTGGCATTCAACGATCTCCATTTTTATAATTTCAATGCCGTCATGGCGTCGGGGATCTTTGCCGGTGCGTACCTCGGACGCAATAAAGAAGGTAAGTCTTCCTGGATCGGAATACTGGTGCCACTTGTGGCTATGCTCGCGACCGACCTCGTCATCGGCCTCTACGACTGGAAGCTGATGGCCGCGATCTATGCGTCGCTTCTGGCTTCCGTCTTCATCGGAAAGTATTATGCAAAACATGCGACGCTTCTGCAATATACCGGCTCGGTCCTCGGCGGATCGCTGCTGTTTTTTATCGTTACGAACGGAGCAGTGTGGTTGCTTGCGGAAGGCTCGATCTATCCGAAGACCATCGCCGGCCTCCTGCAATGCTATACCGAAGGGCTTCCCTTCTATCGCAATACGCTGCTCGGCGATATAACCTGGAGCACTGTGCTCTTCGGAACGTACGAGCTGTTCCGGCTAAGGACTCCGAAGACTCAACTGGCATCATAAGAATGTAGATCATTTATTCTTCGAAGGCTCTCGCAAATCGTGAGGGCCTTCTTTTTGTGAAAATAAATTTTCCCCGACTTTTCAAGGCGGGGGTTAGGGGGTGGTTGCATTGAAAACAGCATTATCATGGAGCAGTGGAAAAGACAGCGCATGGACGCTCCATGTATTGCATGAACAGGGCATTGAAGTAAGCTGTCTCCTGACGACCGTGAACGAAGCGTTTGCACGAGTCGCTATGCATGGAGTTCGGCGTGAATTGCTCGAAGCGCAAGCCGAAGCAGCCGGCATTCCGCTGCTCGCCATCGATCTTCCCTGGCCGTGCTCCAACGATGTTTACGAAGAGCGCATGAGAGCTGCCACCGAGCGGCTTATCTCCGAAGGTTTTACGCAGATCGCGTTCGGCGATCTGTTCCTCGGCGATATTCGCTCCTATCGCGAAAAACAGTTGGACGGCCTGCCGCTTCAACCGATTTTTCCACTCTGGAATATTCCAACGGACTTGCTGGCTAATCGGATGCTCGATGGTGGTATCAAGGCTTGTATCACGACTGTAGATCCGCGAAAACTGCCGGCAAGCATTGCCGGTCGAACCTGGGACCGCGATCTCATCGCTGAATTCCCCGCCGGCATCGACCCATGCGGCGAAAATGGCGAATTCCATACGTTCGTCTATGATGGCCCGATGTTTAGCCATCCGATCGATATTAAAGTAGGCGAAATCGTCGAACGCGATGGTTTTGTTTTTGCCGATGTAGTGCCACAAAGTCAGCGTTACGAAAATAAATTGGTAAATAGCCCAGGGTGGAATGAAATGGAACCCCGGGAAATCATGCAATGAACAAATGGATTTGAACTCGATCGCTACAAACGGAAGGAAATTGGAATCGACTCGAAAGCCAGCTCGCATCGTGCTGGAAAACGGCGCAGTGCTCCATGGGCTCGGCTTCGGAGCGCTCGATGTACCTCGTACCACCGGCGAAGTCGTCTTCACCACCAGCATCACCGGCTATCAGGAAATCCTGACCGATCCCTCCTACGCTGGACAGATCGTAACGATGACGAATCCGCTGATGGGCAATTACGGAGCAACCGACGACGATCTCGAAAGCGCGTATCCATTTGCAAGCGGATTTGTAGTTCGTGAAGTGGCCGAACGATATTCCAACTGGCGAGCTGAAGAAAGCCTCGACCGATTCCTCGAACGAAACGGAGTGCTCGCGATCGAGCAAGTCGATACCCGCCGACTTGTCCGAATGCTCCGCAGCGAAGGAGCCATGCGTGGCATTTTATCGACCGAAGAACTATCCGATGCCGAATTACTCGAAGCAGCCCGACACACGCCGCAGATGGCTGGCCTCGACCTGACAAAAGGCGTCACGACAAAAGAATCCTACGATTACACTCCTTCAGAATTATCCCCCTCCTTTTCAAGGAGGGGGCAGGGGGTGGTTTCCCCACATGTGGTCGTGATCGACTACGGCATCAAGCAGAACATTCTTCGCAAGCTGAGCCAGCATGGAGCACGCCTCACCGTTATGCCTTCGACGACCACGCTCGATGAAATTCTCGAACAGAAACCCGACGGCATTTTTCTTTCCAATGGACCCGGCGATCCCGATGCTGTCAAGGACACGATCGCAATGCTCAAGCATCTCATCAAGCGCGAAGAGCAGCCGATCTTCGGTATCTGCCTCGGACATCAACTCCTTTCGCTTGCACTCGGTGGAACGACCTACAAACTCAAGTTCGGTCATCGAGGAGCCAATCATCCGGTCAAGAATCTGATCTCGGAAAAGATCGAGATCACTTCGCAGAACCACGGCTTTGCAGTCGATTGGAAGACCATGCCGAAGGACTGCGAACTCACCCATCTCAATCTCAACGACCACACCGTCGAAGGCTTCCGTCACATGAAGCTGCCGATCTTCGCCGTGCAGTATCATCCCGAAGCCTCCCCCGGACCCCACGAAAGCGACTACCTCTTTACCCAGTTTATGCAAGCTATGAAATAGTTGTTGAGACGGGAGTTAATGTTGGTGTTGGGGGAGAATTCATTAACTCCCCACTTCCTGAATGAATTGCCGCACAATTCATAAAACATTCATCAAGTCGAGTATATATTATTTTGTAGTCTCTCATTTTACTCTGATGGATATAAAGACGTCATTCTGAGCGAGTTTTGTTCGACGTAGGAGAACAAAACGGAGTCGAAGAATCTCTGGTCGCTTGCCGATAAACAGGGAAATTCCACACGGGCAAAACAAATAAACGAAATTTATTGAATTCACAACTCCTATAAAACACTAAAAAAGTAAATGATGGTTCCCTTAAAATGCACTTTTCTTCATTTTTTTAACCGCACAAGACCCTAAGTCCTTATATTTCAACAACTTACGGGTACTAAAGACCTGGGCGGATTATTCCTCTCTGAACTCCCCTATCCCCCGCCCTGTTCGAAAGGTGTTCTCAACTTCAGACCTGTTGAATCTGCCGGGATGAATACGCCCAAAAACGCTGGAATGTTGGTGCTGATATCTCCGATTCTAATTCTATACTATGGGATTATTGCATGACCGTGATTATGAAGGCTTCGAGTGGGACGAAGGGAATAGTGGAAAGAATTTTAAAAAGCACGGGATTACGGATAAGGAGATCGAACAAGTATTTTTGAACGACCCATATTTTACCTCGATCGATCTAAAGCACTCCGATGTAGAGACCCGAGAGAGAATTCTCGGCAAAACCGATAGCGGCAAATCGGTGTTCGCTGTCTTTACAACACGAGGAAACCGCATTCGCGACATTCATGCGCGATGGATGAACAAAGAAGAACGGAAACAATACGATGAAGAAATTACTCGAAATTCCTAAATTCGAGAACGAAGACGAAGAGCGCGAATTTTGGGATTCCCACTCGTTTACGGATTACATCGACTCCAAAAGCTGGAAGCGGGGTTCATCCGATGCGGTGCTTCGCGTACTTGCCGAGCTTTCACCCGAAGTCGAGCGCCTTTCTCGTGAGAAGAGATTGAGCATAGAAGAGATGGTCCGCCAGCTTGTTGCCGCTGGATTGAAGCTGCAGCGCCCCCAACCGGGAGCATAAGACGCGCAGTTACCACCCGAACTCCCATATCTTCCGCCCTGTTCGAAAGGTGTTCTCAACTTCGACCCCGGAGCGCGAGTCCTAATCATGACGATGATTATTCCGAAAGACGCCATCATAGCGGTTGAAAAAATGCGGGACTATCTTCTCAAGCCATTGGAAATTGACGATAAGTCGGGATTTCTTGAGCTCGCAGGCTATACACGCGAAGATCATATTCGACTCCTCGATGATATTCGAGAACAATTGCTTCCTGGCGAAGGACAGCTCCAAATGTCCACGCCCTTCGGAGATCGATTCGAACTCGATGGTAGGCTTCGCGGGCCATCTGGCGAGCCGCTGTTCATCCGTACGATTTGGCAGCGTTCGCCGAAGGGAACTTGGAGCTTTATTACACTCTTTCCTAATACGAAGGGACGAACTTATGAACTTTGAACTATTCGAACGAGTCGCATTAGCGCAGGATGTTCCAGGACATGCTGTAAAAAAAGGAGATATCGGGACCATCGTGGAATACTTCCCGAAAGGCGAATACCCCGAGGACGGTTATGCTCTTGAAATTTTTAACGCCATCGGCGAGACGCGCGATGTCATCTTCATTCCTGCAACATTCATTGAAAAGCTAAATCCAAACGAAGCCCTCTGTATCCGTGAACTCGAAACCGTCACGTGAAATTCGAACTCCCCTATCCCCCGCCCTGTTCGAAAGGTGTCTCAACTTCGACCCTGAGCGCAAGTTCGTCCACGAACCTAACACTCTCCGCCGATTATTATCAGCCCCAAAGATATGCGACGACATAAGGATAGAGAGATCAGAACATTAAGTAATCTGATTACCCGACTTAAGGCGGATTCTAGGTCATACAAAGGGCCAATTTGGTTTAGGGGACAGCCTAAATCCAGCTATAAACTTTTACCAGGTTACTATAGATTAAAAGGCAAGGTACCGAGTGAATCTACATTGATCCAGCAGGCAGAGCGCCACGGTACTATTGGATAAACAAGCCATAAATGAATTCGAGTGGCTTTTTATCATGCAGCACCATGGTGTACCTACGAGACTTTTAGATTGGACCGAAAGCCCACTCGCTGCACTCTATTTTGCATGCAAGGAGAATTTCAAAACTGATGGCGCTTTGTGGTGTGTTCTACCGGTTGAATTGAATAAAAACGCGAGCATTGCATCTGAAGAGGACGGCTTCATACCCGGGACAAGCGACCACGCTTTGGCCAATTATGCACCGAGTTCATTTGCAGGCGAAGGTGTAACTGAAATGTTTCCTCTTGCTGCAATTTCAAATAGGAATACACCGCGAATGCAGGCGCAGCAAGGAACTTTTATTATTTTTCACAGGAGAAGAACGAGCATTGAGGCTATTGGGGATTCATCCCACGTCTGGCGATATATCATTCCCGCGGGGAGCAAACGCGATATTCTAGACGAACTGCGCCTTTGCGGAGTGAATGAATTCCAACTCTTTCCGGAGTTGCCGAGTATTGGGTCCGTAATTAGATCTCAGTTATGAAGAAAAACACTTTCAATCTCAGGACTTCGCCTCTTGCAAATTCTAATATTCTTAGAATTAATTCTGAGCGCGAAGAAATTTGGGTAAATCCGCCTTATCAGCGAAATGGAGAGGTTTGGCCTGAGGACAAGAGGCAACTCCTCATTGATTCGATATTGAACGAATTTGACATTCCTAAGATGTATTTTCACATTTTAGGTCGCAATAGTCCTGGAGCACTTGGCAGAACCTACGCAGTTATAGACGGACGTCAAAGACTTGAAACCATTTGGAAATTTATTGATGGAGGTTTTTCGCTCGCAAAGGATTTTGAATACTTTCGTGACGAGACGGTAAAAGCAGCTTCGTTAACTTATTCTCAAATGGCATTAAAG
>DASZLH010000066.1:0-19159 GCA_035552495.1 Kapaibacterium sp. (SeqCode)
AGGATTGCTATGTTTTTCATGTTTTAGCCGGATTCACTAATTTTGGTTGTGTCACACAGATTGATCATACAAAAATACGAAATAAAAGTGTCGTAATCAACCCCTAAGAATGCCGTTTTTGCGCCTCACAAGTTCAACACCGATCCTTGTATATTTGTATCCTTCATTTTAGATTCATTTTAAAAACAACCAAATATGCAAGCCATAAAAGTCACATACACTGTCCAGGAAGATTACTCCGAGCACAATAAAGCGAATATCAATGCCGTAATGAGCGAGTTGCGGGCATTGAATCGTCCCGACATCCGATATGCTACGTTCGTTGAAAACGACGGCAGGACCTTCACACACTTCGCAGTTCGGAAGGACGCGGAGAGTTTCAAGTTAGATTCTTTGGAATCGTTTCAGAAATTCCAGGCGGAACTGAAAGCAAGCAATCCAGAGAAGCCGCCCATGGCCGCTCCGCTTACGCTCGTGGGATCGTCGTACGACCTATTCTAACGTGGAATTCCAATTGTCGCAAGCGACCCTTGAGAATGCCGCTTTTGCGCCTCACAACCCGCTCAATAACATCGTAATTTTGTATTCGTTAATTCAATCATCGAAAAAACACTTAGGGAGAAATAAAAAATGGGAAAGTTAACTCTTCACATGATTACGTCGCTCGATGGTTTCATTACCGACCGGCATGGCTCAGGTCCGGGACCCGGTGGGCAATACGATGAAGAGGTCCAGCAATTTTACCTTGATCTCTTCACCTCGGTAGGAGCAGTGATCTACGGGAGGGGTATCTACAATCAGTATGTCGGCTACTGGCGTCATGTCGCTTCGGGTGACCAGCCAGCCATGAACGATCTCGAATTGCGCTGGACACAGCGCCTCATGGTGATGCCAAAGTACGTTCTTTCGAAGACACAGACTGACGTCTATAGTAATACGACTATTCTTCGAGATACCGATACTATTCCAGAATTGAAGAAAGAAACGGAAGGTGACATTCTCCTGATTTGCGGGCCAACGCTCTGTGCTGAACTGCTATCGAAGCAGATGATCGACGAGTTCATGCTCTATGTGTGCCCGGCTGTCTATGGAAAGGGAACGTCACTCTTTCAAGAAATTCCGGATAACTTCTTACTAAGCTTTGAAAAAATTATTCCATTCAAGGCTGGCATGAACCTCCACTACTACACTCCAAACTACAACGGCGGCCCATCACAATCTTCGATACGCAGGGCCACGAGGCTTTCTAAAGTATGAGCAACGAACCAGCATTTCGGACTAAAGAAGCATTCAGAATTGTCGGCATCGAACGCTACACGGCAAGCGGCATCCCAGCCATCCGCGAGGCATGGACCGAATTCGGGAAGCGAAGCCAGGAGATTCAGCACGCTATCGTGCCCGGAGTTTACGGCATCGAGGACTACTCTCGCGACTTCGACATGAACGAAGGCGGATTTCCGAAATATTATTATATTGCGGGATACGAAGTAAGTAAGGTCGATGGGATTCCAGCCGGAATGAAGAGCAAAGAAATTCCGGCCGCAAATTACGCGGTCTTCACTTATGAAGGGCCGATTTCGGGCATCCACGAATTCTTCGGATTCATCTACGGCGAGTGGATGCCTAAATCCGGTTATTCTATGGACCCCCAATTATCGCTCGACTTCGAGCATTATTCCGAACCGAATATGGACATGAATGCCGTCCACCTCGAAATCTGGGTACCGGTCATAAAGGAGTAAGGGCAATTATAAAACGAAGTAAGGAACACGAACCTGCAATCAATTCCACATACCACAATTTCAATGATAACCGCGAATGCAACACTGAAGCCACTGAGCCCCATGATCGGGAAGTGGACCTGGATAGGCCGGCACCCATACCTTCCTGGCCGGATGTTCCGCGGCCATGCGTCCTTCGAATGGATCGAAGGGGGCGCCTTCCTCGTGATGCGTACGAGCGGGGAGGACCCAATTCCCGCAGGCGTCGCTATCTTTGGAACGGACGATGCCGATACCCGAGCATACATGCTTTACTTTGACGAACGCGGGGTGTCGCGAAAATACGATGTAGAAATTCATGAGCACGGGCTGACATGGTCGCGCGATGCACCCGACCTCTCCCAACGCGTCCGCATCACCATCTCGCGCGAAGGCAGAACGATGGAAGGCCGAGGGGAGATGTCGAAAGACCGGGGCCCCTGGGAGAAGGACTTGGACGTCGATTACGAACGAGTTTCTTGAATCGTCGTGCCGCGTTTAGACTGTTTTCGGGATATACACGTACATTATAACACTATACAATCACCTTTTCTAAAGAAGATAACTATGAATACCTTTACACTTGTCGCATCATCACTCGCTGGGTTGATCAGCCTTTGCACTCCGGCTGCAATCGTAGCGCAGAAGGCACTCGGCAAATACGCCGATGTCAACGGAATTCATCTCTATTATGAAATTCACGGTATGGGTAGCAGCGATGCTACGCCGCCGCTCGTCCTGCTGCACGGGGGACTTATGTCTTCGAGCCTATGGGGGCCAACGCTTCCGGCACTCGCGGCTGGCCGCGAAGTCATCGCCGTCGATCTGCAAGGCCACGGCCACACTGCGGACATCGACCGTCCACTCAGCGTCGAAGCGATAGGTGATGACATTGCGGCGCTGCTCCAGTACCTGAAAATTCCGAAAGCCGATATTATGGGATATTCTCTTGGCGGTGGTGTCGCGCTGCAAGTTGCCGTTCGTCATCCGGAATTGGTGAATAAACTGGTCCTCGTTTCGACGCCCATACGCCGCACGGATTTCTATGCGGATATCCTTAACCAGCAGGCAATGGTAAGTGCCGCGATGGCGGAACAGATGAAGCAGACGGCGATGTATCAGACTTATGCGAAAGAGAATCCCCGGCCTCAAGATTGGCCGCGATTGCTCCAGAAGCTCGGCGACTTTATGAAGAAGGACTATGATTTTTCGGACCAGGTCCGCGCGCTCAAAGTACCTACGCTTATCGTCGCCGGCGATGCGGATATTTTTCCCGCAAAGTACGCGGTACGCACATTCGAGTTGCTTGGCGGAGCGCAGAAGGATGGCAGCTGGGATGGCTCCGGGCGTGTTGCTTCGCAGCTCGCGATCCTGCCGGGTGTTACGCACTATGTGATGGGCGTGGCTCCGGCGCTCGCACCGACAGCGATCACATTTCTCGATGCACCAGCAACGAATATTCAAGCTTCAAAGTAACCGCAAAGAAATGGTGAGATTCTTGCTACTATTCGACGCGTTCGTTGGCGCTCTCTTATTCGGTGCTGAATAATAACATAACAATTCAATAGAACAGTTAACAAAACAATGAGAAAACTTATCGTCTTATCGTTTATCACACTTGATGGTGTGATGCAATCTCCCGGAGGCCCCGAAGAAGATCCGAGCGCGGAATTCCGTTATGGCGGATGGCAGGCTGCATATTCCCCCGACGAATTTGTAAGTAAAACCATGTTGTCGGAGCAGATGGGACATGACTTCGATTTGCTGCTGGGCCGGAAAACATTCGACATCTTTGCGTCGTACTGGCCAAATGCCAACCCAAGCAATCCATTCGCCGCACCGCTCAATAAAGCAACGAAGTATGTCGCGACGCGTTCACCGCTTACCCAGGATTGGAAAACTTCCATCCGCATTGAGGGCGAACTTGCTGAAGGCGTGCGAAAGATCAAAAACGAAAATGGGCCGGAGTTGCAGATACATGGGAGTGGCAATATGATACAAACGTTGCTAAAAAGTGATTTGGTCGATGAACTCTGGCTCAAAATTTTTCCTCTTACGCTCGGAAGTGGCAAACGCTTATTCGCGGAAGGCGCGATACCGGCCGCCTTCGAACTGACAAAATGCCAGGCTACGCCGAAGGGAGTAATTATCGCAAATTATCGGCGGAACGGTGATGTTAAAACAGGGACCATGGGAGGATGAACCCCTTGCTAAAGAAAGAGTGCGATTGACAAAAAAAATGGGACAACAGTAACTTATTAACTAAATCAGGAGAACACACAATGAATCCAGTAGTACACTTCGAAATGCCAGCCAAAGACCGTAAACGCATGAGCGACTTTTATACCAATGCCTTTGGCTGGAAGACGCAGCAGTTTGGCGAAGATATGGGAAACTATGTCCTCGTCACCACCGCCGAAAGCGATGAGAAGGGCCGGCCCAAACAAGGCGGTACGATCAACGGAGGCTTTTATCAGCGCACGGACGACCCCGTCTCGCACGCACCTTCGGTCGTGATCGGCGTCGAAAATATTCAGGATCATCTGAAGAAAGTCACCGCCGCCGGCGGCAAGCTTATCGGCGAACCGATGGAGATTCCTGGCGTCGGGACGTATGCCTCGTTCTTCGACACCGAAGGCAACCGCGTCAGTATGTTGCAGCCAAACGCAATGTAATCCGTTTAACGCAACAACGGGAAAATCGACATCAAATCTATGATTATTCAACCTACGATCATTCGGAAATGGCAGTCCAAGGCTCCGGAATTCCGGAGCCTCCTTCGAATCGTTGCCGCGCTCCTCTTTATGCAATTTGGGGCGATGAAGCTGTTCGGGTATCCGATGGCTATGCCGCCAGAGGCAGGCCCGCTTCGGATTTTTTCCGAGATCGGAATCGCAGGCATTCTCGAAACATTCGGGGGAGCATTGCTTCTTCTCGGACTTTTTACTCGGCCCGTTGCCTTTATTCTTTCGGGCGAAATGGCCGTGGCTTATTTTCAGGGCCACGCTCCACACGGATTCTGGCCGCTCATAAATGGCGGTTCACCAGCTATACTCTTCTGTTTCCTCTGGCTTTACTTCTCCGCCGCCGGCGCGGGGCCATGGAGCTTGGATGCGAAACGAAACAAGCAATTCACCGAAAAAAAATAATTCCACACAATCACATTAACCAACCAAGAGAAAAATCGGTATGAAATTCATTGTCATCGTCAAAGCCAATAAGGATTCCGAAGCAGGAGTGCTTCCCTCGACGGACGAGTTCGCAGAAATGGGCAAGTTCAACGAAGAACTGGTCAAAGCAGGTGTCATGCTCGCAGGCGAAGGCTTGCAGGACTCATCGAAAGGCGCGCGCGTGAAATTTAGCGGTATGAATCGCACTGTCGCTCACGGTCCATTTCCGCTCACAAGCGATCTCGTAGCCGGCTATTGGGTCTGGAAATGCGCGTCGCTCGAGGAAGCCGTGGAATGGCTGAAGCGCGCGCCGTTCCGTGACGGAGAAGTCGAGATCCGGCAGATCTTCGAAGCCGCCGATTTTGGCGAGAGCCTCACGCCGGAACTTCGCGAGCAGGAAGCGCGACTCGGTAAAATGATCGGCGAGTACGCAAATTAACCCGCCGCAGCCGGCGAAGGTAGAATAATGGAGACCAACCCTCAAACGATGCGATCGAATCAAAGGCACTTGGGCAGGAATGTCCTGAACGGGATTACAAAGCTGTTCCTTTTATTTGATCGCGTCGTCGGGGTGATCGTATACGGAATTATAGCAACACATTTCAACGAATGACCATCACGGACTTTTTGAACGAGCTTCGGCAGGAGACCCAGCCCACCAGGAACTTGCTCGCGCGAGTGCCGCAGCCAAAACTCGATTGGAGGCCTCACGAAAAATCGATGACGCTGGGGCAGCTTGCGATGCACGTCGCTTCACTGCCCGGCGCAATCGCTAATCTTTCGTTGCAACCTTCCCTCGATGTAAACTGGGAAATCCCGCGACCGAGTGCAAGCAGCGTCGAAGAGATTCTTTCGAAGCTGGATGAAAGCGTTTCGTCTGCTGCAACACTGATCGAGAATATGGAAGAGGACTCATTAACCCTGCCATGGCGCATGATGGATGGGGAGCGCGAAATCTTTGCTATACCGCGAGGCGCGCTCTTGCGATCGATTTTGTTCAATCACTGGTATCATCATCGAGGACAGCTCACCGTCTATCTTCGGCTTTTAGATGTTCCGTTACCCTCGATTTACGGCGCAACCGCAGACGAAATTCCATTTTTATAATCATCACACACAGATAACATTCACACAACGCCTATGAAACAAATCGATCCATATTTCAATTTTCCCGGTAACACCGAGGAGGCATTCAACTTTTACAAGTCTGTTTTTGGCGGAGATTTTGCCATGCTCTCGCGCTTTAAGGATACTCCCGGGGCTGGCCCGATTCCCGAAAGCGCCGCCAATGGTATCATGCACGTTTCCTATCCTGTGGGTGGCACGATGATGATGGCGACGGATGCGATCCAGGAAATGGGGCATACGGTGACGCCGGGAAACCAGGTTAGCCTGTGTGTCGAGGCCGATAGCAAACCGGAAGCAGACAAGCTATTCAGCGGTCTTGCCAAAGGCGGGAAAATCTCGATGCCGATCGCTGATATGTTCTGGGGATCGTACTGGGGATCGCTCACCGATAAATTTGGTGTGGGTTGGATGGTGAACTATACCGAACCGAAACAATAAAGTTTGACACATCGAAAATACGAAGGAGCATTTACAATGGAAAAAATACAAACATTCTTGTGGTTCACGAACAATAACGCGGAAGAAGCCGCGAACTTTTACACGTCCGTGTTTAAGAATTCGAAGATCGTTACCAAAATGCCGGGCTCTCCCAGCATCATGAATGGCAAGCCGATGGGCGTGACAGTCTCGCTCGAGGGTAGAGAATTTATTCTCTTCAATGGGGGAAAACCGTACCAGGACGATTGGAAATTCAACGGCGCGACCTCCTTCTTCATCAACTGCGAAACACAGCAGGAAGTCGATCACTATTGGGACAAGCTTTCCACGGGCGGGCAAACGCTCCAATGCGGCTGGCTCACCGATCAATTCGGTATCACCTGGCAAGTCGTGCCGACGATTCTCGGCAAAGTCCTCGGCGATCCCGATCGTGTCAAAGCCGACCGAGCGATGCAGGCGATGTTGAAAATGACCAAGCTCGACATCGCCGAATTGGAAAAAGCGTATGACGGAAAGTAATGTGTAAGTAAAATGCTAAGTACAACTGTCATTCCCGCGAAAGCGGGAATCCAGCTCTTCAATTCTTCTCCAACCGTTTCGTTAGTGTAACGGCTGGATTCTCCGCGTATACGCGTTTCGTGGGAATGACAATTCAAACTCATTTCTAAATTCTTTTTAAACCAAAGATATGGCAACACCCAGTCCAAGCCTCACTTTCAATGGCAATGCCGAAGAGGCGTTCAATGGCCCCGCGCCGCTCTTCTCCGGCTATGCCGACGTGAACGGCATCAAGCTCTATCACGAGATCTACGGACAGGGAGAACCGCTGGTCCTGCTGCACGGCGGCTTGATGACGATCGGCGAAATGTTGACGCTGCTCAAGCCGCTGGCGAAGACCCGCAAGGTCATTGCCGTTGAACTGCAAGGCCATGGCCGCACAGCAGACACCGACCGCCCCCTTTCGTTCGAGACCATGGGCGACGACATTGCCGCGCTGTTGAACAAGCTCGACATTTCTAAGGCTGACATCGTCGGCTTGTCGCTCGGCGCGGCAATCGGCTTGCGCACCGCTATCCATCATCCGGAAAAGGTCCGGCGGCTCGTCGTCATCTCCAGCCCTTACGCCAAGAGCGGCTGGTACCCCGAGGCGCAGAAAGGCATGGGCCAAGTCAGCTCCGGCATGGCCCAAAACATGATGCAGACGCCGACTGGAAAATTCTCGAAGCAATGGCCCGAGCCGCATCGCTTCCCACAATTCCTTGACAAGTTTGGCAAGATGATGGGCGCATCCTATGACTGGTCCGCCGATGTGAAAAAACTGCCCATGCCGGTGATGCTCGCATTTGCCGACAACGACTCGGTCTCTCAAAAACACATTGCGGAGTTTTTCGCTCTGCTCGGTGGCGGCGTGAAGGAACCCGGCTGGCAGAACACACAGCTCTCAAAAGCGCGGCTTGCGATCATTCCCGGCTACAGCCACTACAATTTCGTAAACGCATCCGAACTTGGGACGATCATTGAGAAATACCTTGCCGATCTACTGACTAATTCTCCTGTCGGCGTGGTGGGCGCCTCCCAGGCGGGCTAGAACGAACCAAGTCCAACGAATCCACGGTAGATTCGAAAGCAAAAGTAATTCAAAACGTGACAGTTCGACGAAAGCTCAGACCAAACTCTAACGGTCACAGCAACATCACACTAATCAATCAACATTATGGCAACACCAAGTCCAAGCCTCACTTTCAACGGCAATGCCGAAGAGGCGTTCAATTTCTACAAATCTGTTTTTGGCGGTGAGTTCAGCAGCCTCATGCGCTGGAAGGACATGCCAGGATCGAAAATACCGCCGGAAGATTCCAACAAGATCATGCATGTCGCGCTGCCGGTGGGCAAATCGGGCGTTGTCATCATGGGCGCCGATATGCCAGGTGGGACACGCGCACCGCAGATAACAACGGGAAATAATTTCACGATCTCGCTCGAATGCGAGAGCAAGGAAGAAGCCACGAAGCTCTATCGTGGACTCGTGGCTGGCGGTAAAGAAGATCCGCAAATGCCGCTCGGCGATTCGTTCTGGGGTTCTTACTTCGGAATGCTTACCGATAAATTCAGTATTCGCTGGATGGTAAATTATCAGTATCCGAAAAAGTGAGCGGGATCATGCGCAAGCTGGGCAATTTGCGGAGCTTGCGCATTCGTCGGATTTATTATAAGTAGGAATCGATTCCGTGATCGATATTCTTAGAACGCTCAATGTCCGAGTGTATATGAAGTCAGGATTCGAGTCCAAAGGTCATTAGTGTCACTTTCTATTACTTGCGCTTTCACAAAATAACCGAGTTTTATAGAGTACCAATAGATTAAAGCGTATATATAAGTACTATTCATCGATGGCTGACTCGGATACACCATATTAACAGTATCTACTACTTTAACTTTATCACAGGTGAAGTTTTCGTTAGCCGTAAAAATTGTTTCCTGACCGATGTAAAATATACCGGTACGGATCGTCCCCGTTCCTTCTTCTCCATTGAGTTTTACAGGGATGGAAATAGGAATTTCACTAAAAGTTTTATGACTGCTTATCGGTAAAGTATCGGAACTGCTCAATCCGAGAAGGTCTCCGTTCGTCAGTACTGCGAACGAATCGGTGGAAGTGGTGGAGAAATTAGCTAAGGTATCGGAGAGAAGAGATGCGACGAATTCCGAACTCGATACATCCTTGATTGTCACTTGCTCTGTAAGCAAAACAGAAGGATCCGTATTTTGAAAGGTATAATTGAAAATGCTTTTATCCGGTGGTACGATAGCACTGCTATTTATGGGTTTAGGTCCCATCGAAGAGGAGGAACAACTCATACATACTAAAGACACCAGAGCAACGATCGATCTTTTCATAACTATTGTAAATTGTTGTTACGAAACTATAAGATTCTATAGTCTGGAAATTAAATTACGGTTCCCGATCGGGTATATCTGGCTGGAGAGCTTTTGGCGAAGCCGGATGCGTCTCCTTATAAATTCGCTTTAATATTTCGCTTTTTATTTCTGCTCCTCGTGTAAAATCGTTGATGCGAATAAGAAGTTGCAGCGTAGCGTTGGCTGGTGTAATGGCAGTATAGTGCAGCACGGGACTGCCTTCGATCGCGTCCGCCAACAATTGACTGGTCTCTTGTACGGCATGGAACGCTCTCTGCTCGAATGTTGCAGGATCGGTGGAGGAATCGAGGGGAAGCTCGATCGCCAGGTTCATGCTGGTATCGGGCCGGTCGAAGTTTGTGATGATGCTTGTCGAGAATTTCGAATTCGGCACGATGATCAGTGTGTTGAGCGGCGTCTGAATCGTCGTTACTCGCCATGCAATATCGCGAATAATCCCTTCCTGTCCGCTATCGAGTTTGATATAATCGCCCGGATCGAGGTGCTTCGATAAGATAATATAAATCCCGGCGAAGAAATTACTGAGTGTATCCTGCAGTGCGAGCGCAACGGCAAGTCCGCCAACTCCCAATGCGGTCAAGAGCGGCGTAATGGCAACACCGAATGCTCGAAAAATTGCGAGCAGTCCGACGAGAAATATCGCGGAGCGCACGATATTTTCGATCAGTGTGACGGATGGCGCCGCTCGCTCGTGACGGCTCGAAAAGGTGCGAATGAATGCGACACCAATCCGAGCAATTAAAGTCGCAATCGAAACGATGAAAATTGCAGAAGCAATATGCTCAGTCAAGGGAAGGGCACTCGCCTTCATCGGAAAATCGTGAAGAACGCTTCGAAACGCCGCAAGCCCGAACCAGACGGTCACGATACCATTGAAGGAGCCTATAATTCGGCGTCCGATTTTCCAATCCCGTTTTTCGAATGCGCGATAAATAAAACGAATCAGCAGGCGTTCAACTAAAATCCCGATGACGAGCGCGCCCGCAATAATGCTGAGCGGCACGATCAGTTCGTCGAGATAGCTCGATGCCGATATGGCTGAGATATGTGAATTATCCGTTTTCATCGCGTTCGTTTTCGGGCACTTTGACTGAGGAATAATGGATATAACTCTGCTTCACAGGGTAACTGGTTTATATGCGAACTATTCGCTGGGTGCCTGCCGTTAAAACGCTCAATGTTAGCATTTGGAAACATACGCTAAAGACAACTATGAAACATCCGAACCTGTCCCGCCATCTCTTCAACAGCTCACCGATGTTCGTTTCTAATTTGCGTACCGCTCATAGTGGCCCTGAGCTCGTAAATACCGTGCCTCAGCCCAATCTTGCCCACGAACTCGCCCAAATATTATTGACCGATCGTACTCAACTTACTCAGGCTCCGGCCATTACGATGCTTGGCAACGGACTTGCGATCGGTTTTACGATCGGACTCGCGAAACGGTAAACAAACCGGCCGCTTACTTTTTTTCAATATTTGTGTTCGTTGCCGCGCGGCGCAGCCGATCGTTGACGGCGCGTCCCAAACCTATTTCCGGCAGTTCTTCCGCCAGTATAACTTTGAGTTTCAGCGAATCGAGATAGCGCATGGCGGCGAATAAATATTTCGCTGCTTTGCGAACGTCGCCATGGGTCGATAACACGACTTGATGTTCTGGCGGGATTGCCTGGTAGCGTGTTTGGAAACTTAAAATTCCCACTTCATTCGGATTGTAACGATTGGGATCGATTGGTCCTAACTGTATCGGAGTTCGCGGCGAATAATGATGTTCGAGACTTCCAGGGTTTACCGGATTACTGGAAGAAGAAATATTTACTTCAACCGGACCTACCAGTGCTTCGATCTCTTCAACTGAAATGCCTCCCAAACGAAGGACTGTAATTGCTCCTTCTAGCTCTCCTACGATAGTCGATTCCAATCCGACTGCACATTCACCGCCATCGAGGATGTAAGGAATTTTGCCTTCGAGTTGGTCTGTAACATGCTGGGCAGTCGTCGGGCTGACATATCCAAATGGATTCGCGCTTGGCGCGGCAAGCGGGAATTCGAGTGACGACAGGAGATCGAGCGTCATCGGATGCGACGGCACGCGCAGGGCAACGGTATCCAATCCGGACGATACAATATCGGGAATAACATCGCGTTTCGGCAGTACGATCGTAAGCGGGCCGGGCCAGAACCGCTCCGTCAATTGCTCGGCCCACTCTGGAAATTCAGTCGCGTAGGAAATAACCTGATCGCTCGAAGCGAGATGGACGATCAGCGGATCGAAGTGCGGGCGGTCTTTGATCTCGAAGATTTGCAGCACTGCATTTTCGTCTAATGCATTCGCTGCAAGGCCATAGACTGTTTCGGTCGGGATGGCAACGGAAAGTCCACGCTCCAACAAAGCGCTCGCTTTTGCAATATCTTTCCCGATTTCGGTGGTCATTGACCTGGATTACGCTGATGATGTGGATTCCACTGATGGACTCTCAATTATCAAAACGAAAATGAATACCCTAATATAGACAAGCTCGAATATATCAGAAAACAATTTAAATCCAAATGGATAGTCCATCATCGAAATCAACATCATCAGCGTAATCGAGATTATGGTTCGGAAACGATCACTCTCGGCGTGACTGCTTTTTTATCGAGCAATGCCGGCCAGTATGCTACGACTTCGCTCGGTTTTGGACGCCCACCCGCAAAACCGGTGACGCTGGGCGGTCCGGTCAGGATGAGCGGCGCCAGCTCTTTACCGAATCGCTCGATCGACTTGCGGTCCTGCCCGCGCACGCCCCATTTCACAACGACCTCCTGCACTTCGTCCATATTGACTTTCGTGAGCGGCCCGTGGCAGGAATTCACTCCGAGAAATTCCGTCCGCATTTCATCGAAGGTACAGCCAGCATCTTTTAATCGTGTTCTCAAAATTTGATCTGCGAGCCGCGCCTTGTGCATGGTGTCGGGCCACGTATAAGTAAGTGTTCCGAATGCGGAATAACCATCGTTATACGACATCGAAACCTTATAGGAATCGGTCGCGGGACGGCCTTTGATACTGCCGATTTCGACGCGGTCCTTCCCGCGGTCGGTGAGTTGGATCGACGTAAAATCGGCAATGCAATCGGGTGTGATATAATCTTTCGGATCGCCGATTTCGTAGAGGAGTTGCTCGGCAACGGTCTGGCGGGATACGCGCCCGCCGGTCTTCGGATGTTTGGTAATCATAAAATCTCCAGTGGAGTACGCTTCTGCGATCGGAAATCCTACATGCGCCAGATCTTTTACCGACCTCCAATCGGCGGAGAAATTCCCTCCGGAAGATTGCGCGCCACATTCGAGAATATGTCCGGCGATTGTGCCGGCCGCGAGCCGGTCCCAGTCATCCTTTGCCCAACCGAATTCGTAGATCATGGGCGCGAGCGTTAGTCCGGTATCGGTCGTGCGTCCGGTAATGACTATCTGCGCGCCCTGCCGCAGCGCCTCGACGATGGGCCACGCACCGAAATACACATTGGCGGAAAGCACGCGCGAGCGAATGCTTGTAAGCGGGTCATCCGTTTCCATGTTTTTTAGTTTATGTCCATCCGCAAGTAACGTATCGAGCGAATCCAAAATATTATCGCCGAGCACGACACCGATCTTGACCGGAATCCCTCGGCGACGCGCAACCTCGAAGATCGCATCGCGGCAGCCTTCCGGGTTTACTCCGCCGCCATTCGTAATGACCTTAATGCCCTTATTGACAATATCGGGTAATATCGCATCGATAACATCAACGAGATCGCGAGCATAGCCAGCTTTTGGATCTTTCAGCTTTTGTTTTTGCATAATGGACATCGTGACTTCGGCGAGATAGTCCATCATCATGTAATCGATTGGGGATTCTGCGTTCGCTCGGCGCACCTGATCGATTGGCGCATTTGGCAAATCACCCCAAAATCCCTGACCCGACGCAATTCGAATTCGTTCTTTCATCTAATATTAGAGAAAATTGTTTGTGGCGCTACAGAAGTTTTTACGATTCCCACAGAACGAAAGAGAAGCATGATTAATTTTGCAGGAAGTAAATCATAGTAGATATGAAAATTGGAGTTTTAGGGACAGGCATGGTCGGGCAGACGATTGGATCGAAGCTTGTCGAGTTAGGACACGAAGTCCGTTTAGGATCGCGTTCGAAACAAAATGAGAAAGCAGAGGCATGGTCGCAAAAATTTGGCGACGGTGCTTCCCATGGCACGTTTCAGGATTCTGCGGAATTCGGGGAAATCGTTTTTAACTGCACGAGTGGTGGTGGGACGCTGGAGGCTCTGCATTCCGCAGGAGCAAAAAATCTCGCCGGAAAAATATTGATCGATATTTCGAATTCGCTTGATTTCTCGAACGGCTTTCCACCGACGCTTACGGTATGCAATACGGATTCGCTGGGCGAGCAAATTCAGCGCGCGTTTCCGGATGCGAAAGTCGTTAAAACACTGAATACGGTGAATTGTCAATTGATGGTAAATCCATCGCTCCTGCCTGGCAAGCATGATGTGTTTTTGAGCGGAAACGATCCGGATACGAAAGCGAAAGTGCGAGAAATCCTAACCGAATGGTTTGGCTGGCAGAGTATAATCGACTTAGGCGATATAACGACTGCGCGCGGTGCCGAGCAATTGCTTCCTATTTGGGTACGCCTCATGAAGTCATTTAATTCGCCAATGTTCAATTTCCATATCGTTCGATAATCTAATTTGAAAATTAACAGCTAATCCGATGAAGATTACTCTTTCCTTTGCGATCGTCCTCCTGTTATTAACAGGTTGCAATAAAAATATTCCTCCTTCAACAACGACGCAGTCCCCTCCGGACGTCTCCGTGGATACTTCGGCAGTACACCCACATGTTGAGGAGCCTTTGATGATGGAGCTCCCACAATTGAACGCATTGCTTTTGCGTGATTTGGGTACCCCCGATTCGCAATATGATAATCGGTTTGTAATGATTACACGGCAATATCTCGATGGCGGCATAGCCCTGACGAGTGATGCAATAAAAAAAGCGCACGATCCGAATGTTCGTAAAGTCGCAGAGAGATTACACGAGCTTCAATTGGAGACGCGCAAAGAATTGGAGAAGCTTGGTTATATTTTGCCACCGATGCCACCGGGTGTGCCTATTCCTCCACAGCCGCCAGGACCGATGTCCGATGCACCGTCAATGGGCGCACCCATGCAGGGTGGCTCACCGCCACCGCCCCATGGATATCCGCCGCCGCCTCGATAAAAAAATCGTTGTGATACGTTCACATTAACGGAGTTACACAAAAGACAACTCGCGCCGACTACAGATGATATGGATCATCCGGCGCATCTGCACGATACCAGGCCGCAGCAAGGTGCTTTCGCACAGCACTTCTGCTGCGGTCTTTTTTACACAGCTAAAAATAGAATTTGACACTATCACAAACATCGTGCTGTTGATGGATCCGTGACATCCTTGGTGCTTAATGTTTCTTTTTCTTTATCGAATCAGTAGATTTTTCTCTTGTTTTTCATGCAATGCGGATTGGGATTATCGGGCAGCCGTGTATCGATGAAATAGTTGCTCCGGATGGGTCGATTCAAACTCGCTCGCTCGGTGGTATTCTTTATTCTTATGCGGCGATGGAGCGCTTGATGCGGGATTTAGGACCTGCCAGTGGGGAGCATAGCTTCGTTGGTTTAACATGGATGTCGGTCCCCGACGCGGATATCATTGAGCCATTACTTTCACAATTTCACCATCTCGATCGGTCGATCGGTCTTTGGAAAACAGAGGCATTGACGAACCGTGTGCGCCTCGTCTATTCATCGGCGCATGAGCGCATCGAACATTGCCCGAATGTTCTGCCGCGGCTCACAGGATTTCAACTTACTCCACTCCTTGTCTCATCGCTCGATGTATTATTTATCAATATAATCAGTGGTTACGATGTATCGCTCGAAACGCTCGAATTTGCGCTTACTCATGCAGAACGGAGACCCTACGTGCATTTGGATATTCACGCGCTCGTGTTGGGACCGTTATCGTCTGCAACACCCCAAATCGATACGTTTGGTGAAGGACGAAAGCCGCGCGGAGTTAGGAAATGGAAGAGGTGGTTGAACTTGGCCGACTCCGTTCAGATGAATGAATTCGAAGCGCGTTGGCTTGGAAATCCCGAAATCAATTCCGAGGAAGCGTTATTAGCATTTGTCGAACGCAGGCGCGATCAACTTGCGGCCCACGATATTATTATCACGCGCGCCGAGCGGGGAGCGAGCCTATATGAAGTACGAAGTGGTGAAGTCCATCACGCAGCCGCACAGGCAAATTCTAACTCGGATAAATCGGCGACTCCTACCGGTTCGGGCGACGTGTTCGGTTCTGCATACGTATTTGCACTGCTCAATGGAAGCGCTCCGGATGCCGCGCTCGAAGCTGCCGTCCGGATGGCAAGTTGGAACGCAACACTATCCGGTATCGAAGAAATTTTGTCTGAACCTTGATTTTAAGAGATTTTAAGAGATTTATGAGATGAGATTTTAGTTAACCTATTTCATCTTTCTATAAAATCTCTTAAAATCAAGGTTCAGACAAATGCGCGATTTATATCCACCGATTGAGCCGTATAACACCGGCTTCCTGAAGGTTTCCAACATACATACAATCTATTACGAAGAGTGCGGCAATCCGAAAGGGCAGCCTGCGGTATTCGTACATGGCGGACCTGGTGGCGGGTTTACACCGGAATATCGCCGCTTTTTCGATCCCAAACACTACCGGATTATTCTTTTCGATCAGCGTGGATGCGGCAAGAGCACGCCGCACGCATCGCTCGAAGAAAATACCACATGGGATCTCGTGGCCGATATGGAAAAAATTCGCGAGCATCTCAAGATAGATCGCTGGCTCGTCTTTGGTGGTTCATGGGGTTCGACGCTTTCTATTTCTTACGCGGAAACGCATCCGGAGCGCTGCACTCATCTCGTGCTCCGTGGAATTTTCCTGCTCCGTAAATGGGAGATCGACTGGTTCTATCAAGCCGGTGCAAGCGGTATTTTTCCAGACTTTTGGGAAGAATATTTAAAGCCAATTCCCGAAAACGAGCGCAACGACCTGCTCGGTGCATACCATAAGCGGTTGACCAGCCCTGACCGCAAGGTGCAGCTCGAAGCAGCGCGCGCATGGAGCATTTGGGAAGGCTCGACGTCGAAGCTGCATATCGATTCCAATTTGGTCGAGCATTATGGTGAAGAGGATTTCGCGACAGCATTTGCGCGCATTGAATGTCACTATTTTATCAATCGGGGATTTATGGAGGACGGCCAGCTATTACGCGATGTTGGGCGCATTCGGAAGATTCCTGCTGTGATCGTGCAAGGCCGCTACGATATGGTCTGCCCCATGCGAAGCGCGTGGGACCTCCACCGAGCGTTCCCGGAAGCGAAGCTGCTGATCAGTCCAACGGCCGGACATTCCATGATGGAGCCCGAGAACCGCTCTGCACTCATTCAGGCAACCGATGATTTTAGAAATGTCTGAGCCCGGAGAACTATCCGAACTGGGATTTTTGAGATTTAAGGGATGTATGGGATTTGGGATATTAAAGATAGTAGTATTGGATTTTGGAATGAGCACAAAGCATACACAAATCATTGCACCTACACAATGCATTGCTGCACAAGGCGTGCAGTTAATATCCCACATCCAATAAATCCACTTTCATCTCATACATCCCAGTCGGATAATGTATAAAATACTCATACAGAAATTTGGCGGTACGTCTGTCGAAGACGCGCGTGCGATGGAGCGCGTGATCGAGATTATCCGCACATCGGGTATAACGCGCCGCACCCGGCCGCTGGTGGTGCTTTCCGCTTGCGCTGGAGTGACCAACGCGCTCATTCGAACCAGCGAACTCTCACTAAAAGACGATATGCATGATGCACTTATTTCCATCGATCAGTTGGAAGCCCGCCATGCGCGTATCGCTCGCGATTTACTGAAGCGCGCCGCCGCACTCGAGCGCGTGCTCGCCGATCTGCATTCGATTTGGGAAGAGTTGCGAACGCTCGTACGCGGCGTCAATCTGCTGGGCGAGCTTACTCCCCGCAGCCGCGATCAATTTCAATCGGTAGGGGAGCGGGCGTCCACGCTTATCGTTCATGCTGCACTGTCCGAAAAATTAAAGTCTGTTCCCGTTCGCATGTACGATGCACGCGAGTTTTTTCTGACCAACGGTGAGTTCACCGCAGCGCGTCCTATCGCGCTGGAAATTCGTCGACGCATGAAAAAAATCGGTCGAGAATTATCGGACGGAGCTATTGGGATCACTCAGGGATTTATCGGTAGTACGATAAAAAATGAAGTCACGACGATTGGCCGTGGCGGCTCCGATTTTTCTGCAGCGATCCAGGGAGTAGCAGTCGATGCGAGCGAAATACAAATATGGACCGATGTTGCCGGCATCCTGACCTGCGACCCACGCATCGCCCCGGCCGCGCGAACGATCGAGCGGATCTCATTCAGCGATGCCAGCGAATTAGCTTTTTTCGGTGCAAAAGTTTTACATCCAGAGACCATTTGGCCGGCCGTCGAGAAGGGTATACCCGTTCGTGTACTTTCTTCGAAAGAACCGGACCGTGAGGGCACGATCATTCTCGATTCCGTCGATAGCGATGCACCGATTACCGGCATTGCGATCAAACGCAATGTTATCATTGCGCGAATAACATCGCGCTCCGCGCTGCCGGACGCGCGCGTACTGCAAGCGGTCTCCGACGCTCTGGCCGAACAGAACGCCGTGCCGCTCGCCGTCTCGCTTTCCGTCGATTCGGCAGTGTATGTATTGGATAACCCGGAAGTGATAAGCCGGTTGCGTAGCATGGTCGGGCTTATTGCGAAGATAGAGGTCGAGGCCGATCGCGCACTGATCACGCTTGTCGGTCCCGGTTTGAAATCGCATTCCGGAATTGCCGCGAGAATTTTCCGAGCGCTTGGCCGTACCAACTGCGAAATGATTTCGTATGGAGGCTCCGAGACCGCCGCAAGTTTCGTCGTCGAGGAAGCCGTTGCGAACCGGATTGTAAAACGGCTGCACCGGGAGTTTTTCCATTGAACCGCCCTAATGCCGAAATAACTTGATGTTGAGGTTCGGAACTTATTCATGAATGGATTTTTCCTTATTAAAACATTACTTTTTGAAATCGAGGACAAATAAACTTGATGTTGGTGTTGGCCCGAAATTCATGAAGGATTGTCTCCCGTGTGTTTGTTCTTTTCATATTCATAATCGCTATCCAAATTGCTTCAAATTCGCTATTGATTAATTTTTTATTCATAATCGACTGTCTGAGGAGAATAAACATAACAAAGGGATTTTGCCATATCACACATTACAACACCAAAATCGCCATAATAGTTCCGTAAAATTGATTAATTCGCAAAATATTTATCCACAATAGAGCTAAGTCTCTTATTTTACAGGTACTTACGAGGACTGATGTTTGTAAAGCAAAGTTTATTAGAATGCTAATGATTGTCCATTAGTTATAATTTTCGCAAGTCCAGTCAATAACAATTAAAAACCGTTTGCTGCAACAGATTGCAGTGGTTTCCATAGATTTAGGTATTTAAAATCAGCGTATGCGATACTCCGTCATTCTATTTTGTGTAGCCATCTTCAGTTTTTCCGTTCGTTCGAACGCTCAAACCGTCATTCCGAAC
>DASZLH010000067.1:0-13926 GCA_035552495.1 Kapaibacterium sp. (SeqCode)
TCGGTAGTAATAAACACGTCAAATTCTGTTGCTGCGCGAGCTAACAACCGGCCATTGGTAATTCCGCGCCAGTGCATTTCAGGCACGGTCTTCACTATATGTTCACGCAACTCACGCTTGAGCCCGGCATGAACACATTCATCGAGCAAGACTTTCACTGGCGATATGTTCCGCAGTGTGTAAAGCCTCCGCAAGAGCCTGCGCTGCCTGTTCTCTCGTTACAGAAGGATAATCCTCCACGAAATTGTCTATCGTCTTTCCTGCCTCAAGATAGTCCAGAAGTCCATCGAATGGCACTCGCGTCCCTCGAAAGACGGGGGTTCCGCCGAGGATTTCGGGTGAGGCCGTGATTTCTTTGATTTGGGTCTCCATGATCAATCTAACTTTTTTAGTATGGCATCGGTTCGCATTTAAGCCCTGCCTATTAACGCTCTCGATCTACTTGCTTTAGTTGCGCGAATCACCCTCGCATTTTCGGGCCGAGCCATTCTCGTGCGCGGCGCCAGCCTGGTGTGTCACCGGCATCGGCGCGTTTGTTTGAGTGCGTTGTTTTAACCGCACCAGGCTGCACGTGCGGAATTTTTTTCGGGGCGGTCTTGATAGCGGCCCCACCGCCTTTCAATGCATCTGCGGCGGCTGTTTTATTTTTTGCGCGCGCGCTCACCTGCGCAGTCACAGTTACAATACCGGGCGTTCCATATTTTTGCATTTTTAATGCTTCGTAGGCCGGTGTATTCGGTAAAATAGAGGGCGGCGGGTCCTCGCGGTGGCCGGTAAGATAAAGCTCGATCAGCTTTCGCGCGATGGGCGCCGAAACAACGCCTCCGAACCCGGCATTCTCGACGAGCACGCAGATCGCGATTTTTGGATGATCGTACGGCGCAAAGCATATAAACCACGCATGGTCTTTGCCATGCGGATTTTGCGCAGTGCCGGTTTTTCCGGCGATTATAATCGGTGAGTTTGGAATTTGCGCCGCGTGCGCCGTGCCACCCGGCTCGTTGACGACTCCATACATTGCTCGCCGAACTGTCTCGATGGCCGAATCGGGCACATGTACGTGCCGCGTCTTGTACGCGACGCTATCCCACTTCCCTGTCTGCTCGTTATAAATTTTGTGAGCCGCATGGGGCTGTACCCACAACCCGTGATTTGCCCACGTCGCAGCATAGGCCGCCTGCTGGATTGGTGTCACGCCGATCTCGCCCTGACCGATACCCTGACTGACGACATATCCGAGCGTCCAGCCTTTCGGATAGAGCTTGTTCATCCGCTTCGTATTCGGAATAAATCCGCTGCCCTCGTGCCCAATATCGACGCCCGTCGGTTGATCGAACCCGAACTCGCGCGCATATTTATTCATCGAATCGATCCCCAGTTTTAGGATCATGTGATAATAAAATACATCGCACGACCGAACGATCGACTCATGTACATCGGTAACACCGTGAACGGCATCGTCGTGATATGTATGATTGCCATACGTGAACGAACCGGGGCAGACTAGCTTGAAATCATACGGGATCACTTTCGTCGTCAGGCAGGCAGCTCCCATCATGGGCTTCCAGGTCGAGCCGGGCGGATAGCGGGTCTGTAACGCGCGATCGTAAAGTGGATGCGCGGGGTCGAGCATGACTTCCTGATATTCTTCCTTGGTCGTCTTGCCGCTAAAAAGATCGAGATCGAAATCGGGCTTCGATACCAGCGCCAGAATATCGCCGTTATTCGGATCGAGCGCAACGATCGCTCCATTATAGGGATCGAGCAATTGCTCGGCGTATTCCTGTACATCGATGTCCATTCCGAGTTGGATGCTTTCGCCATCGACGCTATTGATATCGCTGCCGCCATGATTGAGCCGAGCCACCGCCTGCCCGCGCGCATCGACCGCCACGAATGAATATCCTTTTACGCCGCGCAGTTGGTCCTCATGGACTTGCTCGAGACCCGTCGTGCCGACGACATCGCCCGGATGATAATAATCGCTATCCGATGTCTCTTTTACATTATCGAGCATCGCGGGTGAAATTTCTTTCGTATATCCGAGCAGGTGCGACGCGCGGACCGGAGCGACATATTCCCGCTTGGACTCGGCCAAAATATCGACGCCCGGAAGCCGGTCGTGATTTTCCTCGATCACGGCAATGACGCGCGCATCGGCATCGCGCCAAACTTTGATCGGTTGAAAGCGCGTATAAAATCCGCCCTGACTTATTTTATCGAGAATGAAATTCGTATCGACGCCGAGTAACTGCGCGAGGAGCGGCAACGTCTGCTTGCGGTATGGGTCGAACTCCTGTCGCGTGACCGTCACGCTAAACGACGGCACACTCGCCGCCACGACGCGGCCTTTTCGGTCGTAGAGCGTGCCGCGGACGGGTATCCGCTCGGTGCGCTTCAGGCCCTGCTCGATCGCCGCGCCCGATAGCGCCGGACCATCGACGATCTGAAGCTGCACGAACCGCACGATAAATCCGAGAAATACGAAAATAATCGCGCCCGCGAGTATTTTCGACCGCAGCGGTGAGGCAAACTCGTGTTCGTTAAGATCGGCCATGCGGTTTTAATTAAGAATTAAATTCCGAACTTGCTATATTCGTGTACAGAAATCCTTGAACGCGGTATCCTTAATTTTTAATTCTTCATTCTTCATTTTTCATTCTTCATTCTAACTTTAGCTCTACTGTATTTTCAAATGCACATCGAAGCCGGCCATGATGAGGCGTGTGGGAGGGCTGATGAGGCCGGACGAAGCCGGAGTCGTGCGCTCGTAATGATAGAACGCTTCGATCGTTAGCTGCTGACTGACGGAATAGGAAATACGCGGTTCGATGGTTGTTTTCGTGAGGCCGCCGTTGCTCGTTCCGTCGATATTGTCTGCGCTGATATTCCAGAAGTTATAGTAGCTGTCGCTCGAAATGGTTTCGGTGAGTGCAAAGGTTGCGCCGAACTCGTTCTTGAGGGTCAAATTGAGAAACGGCACATTCAGTCCTTGCCTCTGATAGTTCGCGGTAACTCCGAATGTGGTCGAAAGTCGTTTGGTAATGCGCGTCGAAGCGTAATCGGCGGCCCACTGCGTTTGGGTATCGTAGTTGAGGCTCGTGGTGAGTCGTCCGCCCTGAAATTTATCCCACGACATATCGAGCGCGATAAGCGGCCGGAAGCCATAGATGATCGTCTGTAGCGAAGTGAGCGTGATCGAATCGCCGGGGTTCTGTTGGAACGAACGGGAATAGGTGCCGGTGTACGCATTCCGGAAACTCGCGTGATCGGCAAAACTGAAGAGCGGAAATTTCTCCAGACCCGTCCAACTGAACGAGTAATTCGCGCGCGGAAGATATTCGCGAAGGAAGCTTGTAAAAAATGGGAGCGTTTCGAAGCCCTGCATGAACGCCTGCTGCTCGATCTGATTGTGGACCGTCGGCGAAAGAACCACGCGTGCGGTATCGACATTCGCCGCGCCCGCGGCGATGACCATTTCTCGATATTTTTCCCCGACACGAAGGATGCCGCTCTGAGTAATGCCCGAACCAATGAACGGCAGCGGCGGAATGGAAAAGAACGTTCGTGATACGTTGCCGGTCTTCGTGGAATAATCGAGCGTGGGATTGCCGAGATCGTCGATGTGGAGCGCGTCGCGTTCGTCGAAACCAAACGCGAGCTTCCAATTGATGTTGATCGTTGCGCCGGCCCAGAGCGGACGGCTTGTTGCAAGCTCGAAATTATTCAATTGAGTGAATGCGTCGGTGATATCGACGGAGCCGCCATTCGGATCGGGCGCGCGCAATCCGTGCCGGGTCGAGAAATCGAGGAACGGAAATTGCGGCTTCCAATGGAAGATCAGCCGTCCGCTCGGATCGGTGATAAGCCCTAACTGGTATGCTCGCGATGGACCGTTCTGATCGCTTTCGGGCGCGAAAAATCCTCTCGCAAGAAAATTCGTAATGCCGGAGCCATCGCCAGCGAGTGCGCCATTGATGCTCTGGTTCGTCTCGGTAAAATTAAAGCGCGTTCCATTCCAATCGAAGAGCGGTTTTTGAATGACCGCCTGTAATATTTTCTTGACCGTCTCGCCGGTAGTGAGCGGCGTTTCGGCGATCACCGGCTGCACGGGCTGGAGTTCCGGCGGCGCTTCCGGCGTCAGCGTCGTATCGATAGCGTATTCACGGTCGATCTGCCCTTGCGTACCGACGCCTTTGGAATGAATTTTACCGGTCGTGTCGATGGGCGGCGGAAATGCCGGACGGTGCATCGTATCGGTGATATACGCTCCGTGCTGCAATGGGTTCGGCTGCGATTGGGGGCGCATGTCTTCACCGCGCGTCACTTGATTGCGCGGCTCTTCACGCTGTTTGGGAAACGGCGATTCGCGTTCTTCGCCGCCGTGTCCATTCGGTAATTCTTCGGGCGTCACCCCGACTTGCCCTCGCTCGCGCGGCCCCCCACGTTGAACGCCGCCCTGCTCTTCGCCAATCGGCTTGCCAAACAATAAAATACCGAGATCGCGCAGATTGAATTCGAGTCCCGTCGTGATCGTATTATTCCACGCGGATTGCTTCGCGTTCTGAAGTCCCGTCTGTGCATTGAGCCAGCGATATTCGACACGATAATCGAATACGGGCCGCACGAGTTTTTCGAGCCCGAACAAGCCCGGCAATTTCGGCGTCGTCGCCATGTGTAATTTCTGGCTCGAATTGAAATCGACGTCAGGCCGAACGAGCGCGCCATTGTTGAAAAAAATATCGTGCATGATCTGGCTCACGCTGCGCTGATACAGATAAATACTATCGTAATTATAAATCGGATTGCCATTTTGATCGTAGGTGACCGGCCGATTATACTGCGCCTGGGTTTCGAGCGGGACGAGGTTCGACTGCACGTCGAGCGCGTATTCGAAGCCCGGCGAAAGCACGCCGCCTTCGAATGGCTTCCAGTTCAGCCCCATGCCACGCGTAGCAGTGAAAGTACGGTTGATGAGCGGCACGCGGCTGTTGAGCACATCGAGCGTGTCCTGATACGTGCTGCCTTCGGGCGGTAAGGTCAGCGTCGAAAGCCGGTTGAGCGAGTGATCCCGCCCGCGCGTGGCACTGACAGCGAACGAGACGTTCGAAGGCAATGGATCGATCTTCCATACCGAATACGGCCCGACGAATAATGTGCTCGTTCCCATCCACGTGAGCGGCGAAATATTCAAATGCGGCAGCGCCGGCAATGTATAGCGCGCGGAGCCTGTCCACGACCATGTTCGATCGAATTCATATTGCGGCGAGCGGAAATAGGTCTCGGCATAACCAAACCCGAACGTCAGCCGGTTTACAAAAGCCGGAATGAGAAAGAACGAGCCGGGAAAGCGAAGCTCGATGTCGCTTGCGCCGAACGAGTTCTTCACTTGCAGCGTCTCGTTATTGAGATTAAGTGAGTCGATCACGGCCTGCCCTGCCGCCTGCGGTATTTTACCGGATGCAATACCCGAGTTTATAGCAGTAATGGCGTCGTTCAGCGCAACGTCCGTATTTACGATATATTTCGGGCGAATGATCGACTCGGCGTGCGAGATAGTGATCGGCAGCTTCGTCTGCGCGTCCTCCATCCATTTCGGCAGCATTTTCTGAAGGCCGAATTCCCCCGTGACATTCCATGTAATGTTTTGCGATCGCGTCGTATTGAAGCGTTCATCGACCCGGTGAAAATCGGCGTCTTCATTGACCATGCCGGCCGTGATCTGCCCGAACTCCGCAAGTTTCAAACGCGCCGAAGCATTATAGGCAAAGCCGGGCTGGTCGTTCGCATCCAGCAAACGCATTTCATCCCACCAGATGTCGGTCGTGAGCGGCCTGCCGGTGTGGTTGCTCGCGCCAAGTACAAAGTACGGTGCGTTCGTTAAATTCGGACTGCCGACGACGGTATATCGCGAACCGGGAACGCCATCGTTCGCCAGCTCCGTGGCACTGAGTAGTTGCGGCAGGCGCGCGGCCTTGAGCGCCGTCAGCGTGCCGAAATCCACATGCATATTTTGCCAGCCGCGAACGAGCGGGCGTTTGTATTCGTAATAATTGAATTGATCTGTCCCAAAGCGCCAATAGACCCAGATCGTATCGCCCGGCGAAAAAGGCTGCGCCGGGACCTGCGTGCCCGGCAGCGTATCGCCATGTACCCAGACGGCCATCGCCTTATAGTTGAAAATGTCATTCGGCGTTGGGAATATGCGCTCTGCCTGTCTTCGGCCAATCGAATCTTTCACATCGGTTGGCTCGACATTCGTTAGCTGCAAATTCAGCGATTGCTCATTACCCTGAAGGTAGGTCGTTGAGGACGTTCCGCCGGGAGATATTGGGCGTTGTGTGTTTGCGGGCGGATAATAAAAGGTCGGCGCGCCGCCATTATCTTCGATATCGATATAATTTACACGGAGTGTAGTATCGGCAATTGGGTTCTGCGAATTGAGTCCGATCGCGCCACGCGTCCACTGGCTGCCAACGAGCTGGACTTCATACAGCTGTACATCGATAGGATGATTAACGTCCTTGATCCAAAACCGGAAATAGGAGATATTGCCGAATGAGCTATCCTGCACTCCGACGATCTTTGAAAAATCGGAGATAGGAATTCGGAGCTGATACCACGTCTGATTAGTATTACCAATCACAAACGGATTTTTCGCAAGGTCGAGCGGAATGTTATACTCATAATAATCGTCATCGAGATTAACCGCCGCGTTTCCATCGAGGTCTTCGGTATCCGGCGTCAGGCCAGCTTGCGCGTCGGTCGAATTATTGTCCTGCCCGGACTGCCCATCGGGAGTGTTTGCGTTATAATCGTCATTGCTGGGGTCGCTCGGATTGAATGCACCTGGAAACTTGACCTTTTCCGAATCGTTACTCAAACTATCGAGGCCCACGTCCTCACCCGGATCGTACCGACCATTGAGAATTTTATCTTCGGTTTCCAGTACACGGTCAGGAATCACATCTTCGGAAATCCTGCCCATGTCGAATCGAAGGACTGCATTATCGAGATCGGATGGGTCGATCGTTCCGTTGATATGCACCCACATTTCGATAGCATCGGTGTTCGTCGCGGCGACGTTTAGTCCGGGAGTGTATTGCATAAGGCCGCCCCACCGGTCTGTGAGTGGAAAGTTCGCATTGATCGGCTCCGGATATGGGTTATAAATACCCGGCTTTGTTGGGTCGAACGCAATATCCATGACCTGCGCCTGATCGGTGAGGTTCGCGGTCTGTTTATTCGGTGTAATATCATGGATGAGAACAGGCGGAGGAAAACCCTGTATGGCGGAACTCGGCCAATACCACCACATCTTTCCCTTCATCTTATTGATCGGGTCGTTCCAATAGGGTGTATCGGGTGTCGGCGCGGCGTACTTAAGCGAATAAGCATCGCTGACGAATGGCTGGGACGAAGGATGCCAGCGGCCATAGCTCATATAGAGAGGAAACTGGTTGAGGCCGCCTTCGAAATCGTCGAGATATGCGATCGAAGCCTTATTGTCTTCCGGGAACGGCGATGCTTGTGTATTGGGATTAGGCAGCGAAAGCGCTGCATCCGCGCGCACACTGAACTCAGACTTGTCCTTCAAATTAAAGAACGGCAGTGCATTCAAAACGTCCGTAATTCCAGGCGCGTCAACCTTATAACTTCCATCGATTCCCCAGATCCAGTTGGACATCGGCTCCTCGCCTTGCCGCGTTTTCAGCGTTGGGAGGCTCATCGAGTAATTCATGAAGGTCGTCCCAATTACTCCATGATCGAGTATTGGCACTTCCGCGCGGAAGCCGAGAATATTTTTCGTGGCGTTCGAGAAAATATCGTGGACATCGTATTCGACATTGATCGTCCCGGTACTCAGTAAATCGGTATTCAGGATCGTCACCGTGCCGCTCGCATAATCGACACGATAATCGGTATTCTCGACGAGCGGCGTTCCATTCACCGTCACCTTCACGCTCCCTTCGACAAGATTGAATGCATTGAGAAAAAGCGTGGAAGAGACACCGCCGGAAAATGTCATGCCGATCTGCACCTGCTTCGTCTCATGATAGCGAAGCACTTCCTGCGATTGATTGTAAATCTCGGGCATATAATACGTTGTATCGTATTGATACGCGCTATTCAGCCGCTTCTGTGTCGAATCGAAATCGAGAACGCGTTTGCCGAACGGCTGGAGATATGGGAAAACGAGTGTGCCCGTCCGAGGATCTACGATATAGGAACCCGGGAGCTGCTGCGAGTAATCGACAAGTCCGTCTGCGGTTTTATTTCCTGCGGAGCTATTGTTGTAGCGGTCAAGGCCAAGCACGGAGATCGCACGGAGTGGCTTTGAGGCCGTCCGGTAATATTCGTTCTGGTGTCCGTTCGGCTCCTGATACATGACGCGCCCTGTAAATCCTTCCGGGCTAAATCCAACGCCGCCGATATAGTAACTATTTTTGAGAATATTATTCCAAGCTTCTGAAGAGGTACCTTGATAAGTCCGTTGAGGCTTGAGAAGCCTTAAGACGAGGTTATTACTGGTATTATTGTTTGCAACATTTTCCGGGTCACCATACTGCGTAAAGACCCCTTTATTTACTGTGGTATAACTTACTGCAATACTCGAATTATTATCTTCGGGCTCTTGGTTGAAGACAATTACTCCACTATACGGTTCAACATAATACCTGCTCGTATCCATTTTTAGCCAAATGCCAGAGACCTCTGCATTCTTAGGATCGATCCATTTCCCCGTATATGATTGACTTGGAGATCGCCCAGGAAGGTTATAAAACGCGATAGCATTCTTATAATTCGATGTCGTTACGGTAGTCGATACCCACACCTGCACTGACTTATAATCGACATACTCTTTTCCACTTCCGGTAATTGCATTGGAGTTCGGCGGGATCGTCGAATAATAAGCTTCGTAATATTGGGCGAAGGACGTATCGAGGAAGAAGCGATTGCGGCGGTATTCCCAGGGTTTGATAAGATGTTCGGTCGCGATGCCATTGCCGCTGCCGAAGGAGCGCGTCTGCCGCTCGCCTTTCTTTTGCGCAGCCAGCGCAGTGATATAGACTGGCCCAAATCGCGTGATCGCTTTTAACCCGAAGAGATCGTCCTGCAATCCAATGTATTGCGACGGCGTATTGAAGGTGACGTTACCGGCGTCGAACTCCTGCAATATCTCGTCGGAGAAACCCTGATAATTGAACTTGAGCAGATTATCGAATTGGAACTGCCGGTCCGATCCCCAATCGGCCCCGATCTTGAGCTTATCTCCGATCGTGCCGTTGGTGGATACGTTTATCTCCTGCTTGAAGTCGAGTCCTTTTTCGGAGCCAAAGAAATTCGCGCCGCTCGTCGCGTAAGTTTCATTATCGCGGTAGGCAAGGTGGACTCCGACATCACCCGTGATGCGCAGATTGATCGAAGGCCGTCCGAAGATCGTCGGCACGACGCTCGGCGGTATCGGAATTTGAATGCTGTTATAATCGCCCAGCAGCCCGGTCGTCGCTTCGACGGTCTTACCGGTATCGAACTGCTTGTGCATCATGTCTTCGAACGACTGCGTCAGTTCGTCCTCCTGCGCGTGGGCGAGATACTCCGAAAATGAGTAACTTTGCGGCGAGCGGACATCGCCGCCTAAATACGTATCATGCTCGATGACATTGCCGGAAGAATCGAACTCGAGCTTGCGCTGAACGGGCGTTCGTAAAAATCCCGGCTCGGATGGCGGCTCGCCGGCAACGGTCGGCGGCGTTATTTCAGGCGGTGGCGGAGTCAGGACGGGCTGTCCTTTCGTCGTGTCTTCCTTCGGTGGCAGTAGGGACTGAAAAAAATTCGAGACCTTTCCGGAAAGAGAATCGTACGCTTTCGATAGCCCACTCTTGCTTGTATCACTCTGCGCGAGCGTGGTGTCTCGCGCGCCGGGAGGGGTGGTGGTCTCGGATTTCTGCGCATTCTTTGCATGACGGCAGGACATGACCGTCAGCATCGAAAGTCCTGCAAGTGCAATCGCTAAACTATGGCAAATACGCAACTTACGGCAAGGACGCACGTCCGCAGAGCAATGAGAATTGCTCCGGCTATGCCATTCATGAAAGATCGAGGTTCGTCGCTGCAAAAGACCGAATCGACTCAGTATAGAAAGCGCCAAGCTGCCGATGGGTGTCGTGCCATCCGCAGATTTCAGGTATGTTCTTACTTTGACCGCAATGAACGCCCACATCAGGCTATTCACATAAGCCGCATTGTCACAATGAGTCGATAGATGTCTCCAGGGTTAAGTTCAGAGAATTAAAAACACCGATATGCTTGGCATGACCGAATGATAACTGCCTGAGGTGAAGGAACGTTTGAAATACGTTCTAAAAGCGATTCTTCTCACGATACGAGAGGCCATTGAGAGGGTTTCAACAGGGCCGCATTCGCGGTTGTTCCTATGTCTGAACAAGGGTTTTGTGGGATTATTGGAATTAAGATGATTTTAGCACTATAACTTGATTTTGCACGAATTAAAATTGAACATAGGGCCAATTCCAAACATCCGTTAATTCCATAAATCGCCCTGAGCTTGTCGAAGGTTCAGACAATTTTTGAATCACTCGGCGGCTGTAGCTGTTTGCCGCTCCTTATGGCCAACGATTCGATTCATTATTCGAGCTTTATCGATCTGGTGCGCGAGCGCCAATCGTTTGTGATTACCACACATGTCAACCCGGACGGCGACGCGCTCGGCGGCGAAATCGGGCTGGCGGAGTGGCTCCTCTCCATCGGAAAAAATGTGCGGGTGATCAATCACTCCCCCACCCCATATAACTATTTATTTCTCGATCAGCCCGATCCCATTATCGAGCAGTTCGATGAGGCAAAGCATAAGAATGCCATCGAATCGGCCGATCTGATTTTTGTGCTCGATGTCAACGATCCCGAACGGACGCGGTCGCTTGGGCACTACCTGGTCCATGCCAGGCAGCCAGTTGTGGTTATCGACCATCATCTCGAACCGAAGCAGTTTGCATCGTCGTACTTCATCGATACCGAAGCGTGCTCGACCGGCGAACTGATTGTAAAGATCGTAAATCATTCGATCCCGATTCTGGGCGGTGCCATTTCCCCAAAAGGTGCAATGGCGCTCTATGTTGCGATCATGACGGATACTGGCAGCTTCCGGTTTCCTCGAACGGACTCCGAAATTTTTCGGATGTGCGCCGATTTACTCGATCTCGGCGCCGATCCGGTGCGCGCCTACAATGAAGTGTATAATACCTCACCGCCATCGCGCCTGCTGCTCCTGCGTGAGTGCCTTAACTCGCTCGAATATCATTACGATGGCCGCATGGCGCTGCAGACGATTCTTCAATCGCAACTCGAACAGACCGGAGCGATGGAGGAAGATGTCGATGGTTTCGTGCAGATGCCGTTTCAGGTCAAAGGGATTATGCTTTCGGTCTTCCTGCTGGAGCTAAAAGAGGGTTGGAAAATATCGACGCGCTCGAAGGACAATGTGTCGGCCGCGCGCTTCGCGCAAAACTTTGGCGGCAACGGCCATTTCAATGCAGCCGGCGCCCGCGTGCATGGCGTGCAATCGCTCGACGAAATGAAACGCGGCATCATCGACTTCGCCGGCGTCGTGCTCTCGGAGGCGGACGTGCTTACACCACAGGCAGCGTAAACTTATTTTTTCAGCAATCGCGGATCGAGCAGGAGCGGCTCAACCGTCGTGATTTCAATGCTCAAAGCAAGTGGATGGAATGGATTAACGAGCACATTCGACTCCTGAGGCAAAATAGCATTCGGGACTTTCATCGCCAATTGCCGCATGCCCTGCAAAAACCGATCGCCTATTCTTCTCGTCGATATGGGATGTGGAAACACCCTCCAGTCTTCCGGTAATGCTGTTCGCCGGATGGTCGTAATGGATTTCGGTAAGAGTAACTCGATGATGACATAGGAGCTTGCAATCTCATCGCTGGAAACGTGGACCAGTAATTCCAGCACGCAGAGCGAGCGAGAGGTCGCCGTATAGAGCATCGCTCTACCGGTCGAATTCCATCGGCCACCCGCAATGCTCGCTCCTTCACCGGAAAGGTTATTCACAAACGTCCGTTGCGCAACCCGATAGACCTTCATGCCAATACACCGTAACCGATGCGAGTGAGCTCGTCGCTCACGAGTTGAATCCCACTGACGGTGTCCAGAATCGCTCTCGGCTCTTTACCACCGAGTGGAATACTCGGGCGGCGAAGCCATCGCTCGAAGGCTTCGGCATCTCGAAAGAGCACACGCCCCTGTTCGAGAATTTTAGCGACCAGCAGTATCCGTTCGGATGCGGAAACATCGAGACTGCGATGCTCGCGTTGATATCGCTGAAGTGTCCGTGGTGTTAGACCAAGTATCTCGGACCATTCCTGTTGCGAGAATGGACTTTCCTTCTGAATCTGTTCAGCGAGTTGAGGTTTAACCCCGGCACGTGACGCGTCAATAAGGTGCAATGGGTCCAGTGCAGCAATACGGCCCGCTCTGGATGGTCCCTGGGAATCTCGAACCATGCGATTTCTTCCTCGAAGCTCTCTCATGGATTACGGAATCGAATAGAGAAGTTGACCAAATGTTTTTTGCCTGGCATATCAGTAACAATTGTCGTGTCTTCCACGACAATTGTCAACATAGTCAATGGTACATAATTCCCGTCAGGAGTTCTTTGACTGCCTCCATTACTCTCTCCACTTCGATCGCGCGGATGCAGAGGAAATGCTCCGCGGGGTCTGTGCGGTAACACGTTAGCGGTTTCGGAGAATAAATAAAACATGGTCGGCATTCGATACCCGTCTGGACGACCGAGTAGCGAGTCTTCCACGGATGGACGTAGGTCTCGTTCGTCGGACCGAAAATGGCGACGGTCGGCAGTCCTAGCGCGCCCGCGATGTGCATGAGCGCGGAGTCGTTCGAGACAAATAATTTCAGGCGCCGCATGGCTGCGACCGAATCCATAATACTCTTCGTCTCGACCGGAATAATTTTATTTCCCGCTTTTTCCAGAATGATCCGGTTCGCATCGAGATCGTCCGGCCCGCCAAAGAGCAAAACGCGAGCACCCATTTCGTCTGTCAATCGAATGGCCAACTCCGCGAATTTTTCGGGCGCCCACCGCCGGTGAATATGATTTTTGAACTGTGCGGTACCCGCATGGAAGCCGATAAGTAATTCGTTTCCAGTCAGCCCGTGCGTATGGTACCAATTATCGGCAAATGCAACATGGTCGTTCGATACATTTAATCGAAGCGCCGGCAAGGTTGCTTCATTCAATCCATGCTCGATTCCCAGTAATGTCAATAGCCGGACGTTCTGTTCGACACAATGGAGTAAATCGTTTTCCAGAAGCGTCGTCGTATTGAGCCAGCTTAAATTTTGTGGATCGCGCCGCCGATAGCGAATGCCAAGCCTCCGTTTTGCCCCGATCAGAAATGCGATCAGATTGTATTCGCGACGGTTCTGCGGATAAATATTGATCGAAATATCGAAACGTAATCTTCGCAAATCGGAGACAAATTTGAGCGCGCCGGCTTTGGTGTCGTTTAAAAAATCGTAATAGTGGACGCGGTCGATATACGGATCGTGTTCATACATTTCTCGTGTGCTCGAGAACATAATGAAGGCATGGATCTCCGCGTCCGGCTTTGCCGTTCGCAGCAACTCGATCATGGGCGTCGCAAGCAGCGCATCGCCGATGCCCGGCAACGCCAGGAGCAGAATCTTCTCGCGTGCCATCGTTATGCAGAGACGTCTGGCGGCGTGGGAGCAATCCTCGCGCGTTTTTCCCGGATGATAACAAATCCCAGCGCGCCCGCGCTTAGGATGAGTGTGATAATGGTGATGAGGCTGCCGGATGCGAAGGCGCTCGATTCATAACGCATCGTAACGGTATGT